>NZ_JBYSVC010000142.1:0-3266 GCF_057922285.1 Leptothrix toolikensis (SeqCode) | reverse complement strand
CGCTTTAGCCATTGGTATCGGAGAGAACACCATGAACCAAGAGATCTTGCTTGCCCGCAACGACCAGAACCTGATCTGGGTCGATATGGAGATGACCGGGCTCAACCCGCAAACCGACCGCATCATCGAAGTGGCCATCGTCGTGACGGATGCGCAACTCAACGTGCGTGTCGAAGGCCCGGTGATCGCGGTGCATCAGTCCGACGCCATGCTTGACGGCATGGATGCTTGGAACAAGGGTACGCACGGCAAAAGCGGCTTGATTGATCGCGTCAAGGCTTCGACCCTCGACGAAGCGGCCGCCCAAGCGCAACTGCTGGCGTTTCTGCAACCCTACGTGCCCACACGCACCTCGCCGATGTGCGGCAACACCATCTGCCAAGACCGGCGCTTCATGGCCAACTACATGCCGCAGCTCGAAGCCTTTTTTCACTACCGCAACTTGGACGTCAGCACCCTCAAAGAGCTGGCCCGCCGCTGGAAGCCCACCATCATGGACGGCTTCAAGAAGCGCCAAGCCCATACCGCTTTGGCCGACATCCAAGAATCGATTGACGAGCTGATCTATTACCGCGAGCACTTCCTCGCGCTCTGATCAAACCGTGTTCAAGCCCTTGAGACCACGCCCACACCGATCAAAATGAGGCTGATGCCAGCGATTTTGGTTGGGTTCAGGGGCTCTCCCAACCACCACCACGCCGCCAAGGCGTTGACCACGTAGCCCAGCGAGAGCATGGGGTAGGCGATGCTGACGGGCACGCGGCTCAGCGCCAAGATCCAGAGGATCACGCTCAAGCCATAGCAGCCCAGCGCCGTGAGGATGGTGGGCTGCGTCAGCAACTTCCAGCCGATGGGCACGATGTTGGCTGTGCTGAACGCAAACGCGCCCACCACCTGCGTGCCGGCTTTCATCAGCAACTGCGCCACCGCGTTGAGCAGCACACCGGCCAAGATCAGGGTGAAGGAAACAAGGGTCATTCGTCGCTCTTGGCTCTTGGTGTCAGCAGTTCCACGACGCTGACGCCAAGAGCCTGAGAAAAGACTTCGAGAGTGCTCAAAGAAACATTCCGCTCCTCACGTTCTACCGAGCCGATGTATGTGCGGTGCAGCTCGCAAAGATCGGCCAATGCTTCCTGTGAAAGACCATGTGCTTTTCGAAAAGCAAGGACATTCTTAGCCAGGGTGGCACGGATGGAAGAGCTTGGGATTCTTGGCATCGCAGAACAATTTAAAAGGGCATTGTTTGTGAATGATGACTATGGTGCTACACACTATGGGTAGCAAATTGGTGAGGGCGGGTGGCTGCCAGCGGCTGTGTTCGCCTTCGCACAGACAACGCGGCCTGAACGCAGGCAACCTTCACTCTTCCACTAAACGGAGAGATCGCCATGATCGTACGCATTTATCGTTGTGCCGCTGTGGCGCTTGCCTCTAGCTCTCTGCTACTGCTTGTTGGCGGTTGCAACAAGCCACCAGAGCCTGTCGTAACGCAAGCTTCAGGACTGCCAAACAGTCATGAGGCCTCAGACGTGGACGTAACCACTCGCGTCAAGACTGCGCTGCTCCGAGAGCATGCTCTGAAGTCATTCGACATCGTCGTGGTGACGGTCAAGGGCGATGTCCGCCTGACGGGACAGGTTGATAAACAAAGTCAGATTGCCAGTGCTCTGGCTATTGCACGCAGCATCGAGGGCGTACACAGCCTCCATGACGAGCTCACCGTCAAGAAGTAGGTGTATGCGTCACGCTGGGCACCAAGGCCGTCAGGGCCAAGTTGCTTCCTCGCTGCACGCTCCAACGTGAATGATGCCGGCCCTGCCGTCGTTCGCGACAAAGACCTGAGTTTCTGCGGTCTTGGCATATGTGGACCCATCGGCACACTCTGCGCTCTGCGTTGTTCCCAAGACGACTTGAGTCCCGGGCCTGACCTCGCAAGACACCAGACGGTCCAGGGGGCTCCACTCCGGGCAGATAGCGTTCGCTGCTCTGTACTCGGGTTTCGAATGGCCTGGATGCCTCAAGGACCACCAACCGCCAAACTTGGTGTAGGGCCTGCCCGCATCAAACACACGATAGAGAACTACGGGTGCCGTTGCTGAGAAGACCTTGGCCGAACACACGCCACCCTTGCCGGTTTGCATTTGAGCCTTGGATAAAAGTGATGCGTTGGCTGCTTCGGACAGCCCTTCGATAGAGCTGGCAACGCTCCCTACGCATGTGACGCCATCTATCCCGCGCTCACTTGAACCCGCGTTGTTCGCCAGATTGGCGCAACCAGCGAGCGCCAGAGAGAAGCTGATGGCAACAGCTCTGAGCTTGATCACGGCGTCTCCTCGATGGAAGGGTTAGACGGCACTCTTGCTAGGCGCACGCGTTGCATGCAGCTGGAGTCCAAGCGCGCTGACTACCCGCAGAATTGTTGCGAACTCGGGGTTGCCAGATGGAGACAGAGCCTTGTACAGGCTCTCCCTTCCAAGACCTGTCTCGCGCGCGAGCTGCGACATGCCTTTTGCGCGCGCAATGTCTCCGAGCGCTGCTGCGAATAGCGAGGCGTCGCCTTCTTCCAGCGCTGCTTCTAGGTAGGCTGCCATGTCTTCATCGGATTGAAGATGTTCAGCGGGATCCCAGATGCGAGTAGTTGGCTTGGTCATTTCTTTACTCCGTGTACTTGCGCGCCAGTTCCCTGGCCTTCTTGATGTCGCGAGCTTGAGTGGACTTGTCTCCGCCAGCAAGCAACAACACGTAGTGGCCACCGTGTTGAACGAAATAGACCCTGTAGCCCGGCCCATGGTCAATCTTTAGTTCGGAGACACCTTCTCCAACGGGTTCAACGATGCCGAGGTTCCCGAGCGACAAGCGTCGGATTCGTATGTCTACGCGGGCGCATGCCGATGTCGATCTCATGGCGCTGGACCCAGCCCAGCAGCGTGGGTGGGACACAACCGATCTTGGGCGCTATCGACTCGATGGTGGCCCACAGGGATGGATACTCTGCGCGGTGCTCCTGCACCATCCGCACGGCTCGCTCACGGACCTCGGGTGAGAACTTGGTGGACTTGTTCATGGCTCTCTCTTCTCAAGAGTTTGAGCCTCCTCTATTCCCGAGGCGATTCAGTGACCGCATCTCGCAGTGGGTTGCCCAGCTCAAGGAGCGGGTGGGATGGCAAAAAGCGGTGGTTGCGCTGGCCAACAAGAACGCCCGCATTTTGTGGGCCGTGTTGGCGCGAGGGGATCGGTTTGATGCGAATTGGGTGGCCGATAAACCA
>NZ_JBYSVC010000141.1:0-3399 GCF_057922285.1 Leptothrix toolikensis (SeqCode) | reverse complement strand
TGCGCGCTCTCGGGGCCTTGAGGCCCCAGCGACTCGAAGACGGTCACGTTGCCGATGCCTTTGAGGGCGGTATTGGGGTGGGGCATGAAGCTGATCAAGGGCAGAGCCTGCGCTGTGGCTGCATCGCAAAAAATGGGGGCTTGTGCGGTGGTGCCAACCTTCTGAGCCAGCCTCGCGGCCAAGTTGATCACGGTCCCGATCAAGGCGAATTCAGCCCTTGAGCGGCTGCCGCGCAAGCCGGCAAACAAGCGTCCGTGGGCCACACCCATCGAGATCGGCTGACCTTGAGCCGTCAGAAGTGCTGACAAACCATGGGCTGAGTGCAGCGCCCGTTTGACATCGTCGGGATAGCTGCTGCCCGGGATGCCCCAAGCGGCGATCAGCACAAAGACCCCTTTGTCATCCACCAAGCACTGCAAGACGCTGCCGCCGCTGGCATAGATGCTGCGTTGCAGTGTCTCGGTGCAGCGCTGCATGGCTTGCAAATGGTCGGGGGCCGCGAGGGTGGCAAAGAGCACGGTGGCGGTGCGTAGCTCCGCCATTTGGTCCGGTAACTCGGTGACCAAGCGTTGGACCAAATGGAGGGGGATGAAGGGAACCAAAGCCTCTTGTTCGGGCTCAGGTGGGCGTGGTGGCATCCAGTGGGCGCACTGGAACGACGGCCCCAAGGGATAGGTGACATGCTGGAGCACCAAGCTGCCATCGGTGCGTTTTTCGCCTCGGCAGTCGGCCCCCAGCACCTGCCAAGCTTGCGGGGACAACACCACCCGTCCGGAGGGAATCGCGCTGGTGCTAGCGATTTGCTGCAAAGCTTCACCGCCCAGCACGGCCTCCCAACGTTGTTGGATCCCGCCCACGATAGCGGTGAATAACGGCCCAGCACCGATGCCGATGCGTAGGCTCAAAGGCACATGCAAGCTGGCGACCAAGTCAGGCATCAAGTCATGCAAGCGCAGGGCCGTGGTGGCTGCGGCCAGCGTGACCTCATGCAGCGTGCGGCTAATCTCCCCTTTTTGCGTGGGCCACCAAGCGATGGTGGCATCCCCGGCAAATTTGTAGACCTCGCCGCCACCGGCTTCGATGATTGAGACGATGGGTTCGAAGCAGCCATTGAGAATGGTCTGCATGGCCTCGATGCCTGCTTGGCCCTCGCGGGCTTTTTGCTCCGTCAGGGCGGTAAAGCCGGCCATGTCGGCCACCAGCACGGCCCCCGAGGTTGCGTCCCACGACGGTGCGAGCCGACCCGCGAGCCGTGGGTGATGGCGCACGAACTCAGGCACAAAGCGATCTAGGGTGTTGGGCTTCATGATCCCCACTCAAAGCCAAGGCGCTTGTCGGTCGTTAGGCGCCATGCCCCGTTGCATCCGTCTTGAAGCTTTGCGACTGGAACGCGAAGAAGAACGCCAGCCATTTGTTGCCGGGGTATTCGAGGATCAGCGCGCCGTCTTGCCATGGGCCGTTATCGGCGGCGAAGCTGCCACTGTTGCCTTGGTTCATGTGGATGTCGTGAATGCCGTTGCCCGGGGTGAAATGGAAGTAGGTGTCGGGCTTGCTCTTTTCGGGGCCCCACTTGGCACCGAAAGCGTAGACCACCGCGCCGGGCTGGGCCATGGCCTTGAGGGTGGCGGCTTCGAGTTGATCCTTAAGGTCGTTATTGGCTCCGGGCAGGTCGGGGGCGAGCGGTCGCATCAACTTGGGTTTGACGAAATCGCTGCGCAGGTAGTCGATGGCCAAGCCACCAGCCTTATGCGGCAACTTCTTGGAGCCCGCCGGCAATGCCTGCAAAGCGGTGGTGAAAGCCACAGGCAGGACGGTGGTGCTGCGAAACAGCACGGTCGAGGGTGCGTTCGGCGCTGAGGAGTACACATTGACCGCCACCCGATGCATCACGCCCGCAGCGCGCAACATGATCTGATAGTGATCGTCATCTGCGTCACGCAAATGGCCGATAGCGGTGCCTTTGAGGACGCCGTAAGTGGATAGGGGCATGGAGGTCTCCTTCTGGAATCGTTTTTTCACGGACACAGCCAGTGTATTCAGCAAGGCCCAGCAGAAAGCAGTGATACCGCGCTGGCCGTTGAGGCCGTGTGCTGATCAGGGTCAACCCTCATCGGCGTGCATACTGTGCTGATGAACCATCTAAACACCCAAGGGAATACCGTGTTGCAGCGCGGTGTGGACCGAAAGATGATCCGCATTCAGTTGCACGTGGAGCTGAACTACGAGATCGATCCGCCCGGTGCGGACTTCGTGTTCAACATCCACGCCGCCCACACGCCCAGCCAGCACGTCACGGCGGAGCGACTGGTCTTGAGCCAGCCGGTGCAGCCGATCATTCACACCGACCCGGCAACCCACACCCGCTACATGCGCCTGCGGGCGCTGCCGGGGCCGCTCAAGGTGTCGTATGCCGCGACGATTGATCTGACGCATCACGTGGCTGACCCAACGACGCTTGATGAGGTGCCCGTGCATCTGTTGCCTCCGGAGGTGATCAGCTACATCTACCCGAGCCGCTATTGCCAGTCGGATCGGCTGTTGCGGCTGGCGGGGGATGAGTTCGGGGGTTTGTGGCGCGGCTATGGACGTGTCAAAGCGATCCAAGATTGGGTCAAGAGCCACGTGCGTTTCACCTCAAACGTCTCCAACTCAACCACCTCGGCTTTTGACACGCTCATCGAGCGCGTGGGGGTGTGTCGCGACTTTGCTCATCTGATGATTGCGCTGTGCCGTGCGGTCAACATCCCGGCCCGTTTTGCCACCGGCACGGATTACGGCGCTGACCCTGCGTTGGGGCCACCCGACTTTCACGCCTATGTTGAAGCCTACGTGGGTGACCGCTGGTACATCTTTGACGCGTCAGGCACGGCCATCCCGATGGCTTTTGTGCGGCTGGGTACGGGCCGTGATGCAGCAGACGTTGCTTTTGCCACGATCTTCGGCAGCGTGAGATCGCAAGCCCCAATCATCCAAGCTTGGGCCGTCGAGGACAGTGCCCATGGACTGGTGCTGCCGTATCGCTGTAGTGAGGCGCTCTCGACCGATGTGGGTCGGGCGTTGGTGAAACCATAAAAAAAGCGCCGAGAACGGTCTCGGCGCTTTTCTGATGCTGTGCCGCATCAAGCTCTTGAAAGAGCAGCGCATCAAGGGTTGATGTGCTGCGGGACTTGTCTCCTCGGGCCCCACCAAGATCAACAGCCCTTGCGGGCGCTGACGACGAGAGGCACTTTACGGGGATCAAGACAAAAAAGAATCGGGGCTTGCCCGAATCATTTAATACCCACACCCTTGACAGGGATTACGTTTACAGGCAAAATCTCGTTTCTCTGCTGATCACTGACTGATTAGCGACTCGCAGGAAGCGAGAAGTTCTTTAAAAATTTGCAGCCGATAAGTGTG
>NZ_JBYSVC010000140.1:0-3403 GCF_057922285.1 Leptothrix toolikensis (SeqCode) | reverse complement strand
CAGGGACGATTTGTCTCGTTTAAGCGACATCACCCCGCTATCATCACACCATGAGTTTCCTCGCCGTGTTATTGGCTTTGATTGTCGAGCAGATCCGACCCCTGCAATTGGCCAACCCGGTGCATGCAGGATTTCTGGCGTGGGCGCGTTGGGCGGGGCTCAATTTCGACGCCGGCCGCGAGCGCCATGCGTGGGTGGTTTGGTCCGTTACCGTGGTCGCCCCGGCCTTGCTGATCAGCCTGATCTATGTACTGCTGGACCACTACAGCGTGGTGCTGGCCTTGGGCTGGGATCTGGTGGTGCTGTATTTCACCTTGGGTTTTCGGCAGTTCAGCCATTACTTCACCGATATCCGCGACGCCTTGGAGCAAGGACGCGAGGATGAGGCGCGCGCCTTGCTGCGTGATTGGCGTCATCTGGATGCCACCGAGTTGCCGCGCACCGAGCTGTTGCGCCACGTCATTGAGCATTCGCTCTTGGCCGCGCATCGCCATGTCTTTGGGGTGTTTTTCTGGTTTGTGCTCGGCTCGGCCTGCGGTCTGGGGCCGATGGGCGCGGTGCTGTACCGCATGGCTGAATTCGGTTCGCGCTACTGGGGCTACAAGCAAGCGCGCGAAGCTGCACCGACCTCTGAGCGCTTGATGCGCCGTTTCGCTCAAGCCTTTACCTGCATCGACTACGTGCCGGTGCGTTTAACCGCCGCCGGCTTTGCCGTGGTCGGTAATTTTGAAGAGGCGGTGGGCTCTTGGCGGCAATACGCCGGCCTTTGGGCAGATCGCAATATGGGGGTGTTGCTTGCCTCTGCGGCAGGGGCCTGCGGCGTGGCCTTGGGTGGGCGTCAGCCGCTGGCCACCGATGAACAAGCCAGCACGCCCGGGGCCTCACCCCAGTTCGCCCATTTGCGCTCGGTGGTCGGGCTGGTGTGGCGCTCCGTCGTGCTCTGGATGCTGCTTTTGGCGCAGCTCTCGCTGGCCAATTTGCTGGGCTAAAGCGTTGGGGTTGTGACCGTGACCGTCACCACACAGTGCGTTGCAGTTCTTGGCGCAGCTCCAGATAAATCCGGTGCCGTGAAGGGCTGATCTCGCCGCGCTCCAAAGCCGCGAGCACCGAACATCCTGGTTCGTGGTCGTGGCTGCAATTGCTGAAGCGGCAGTGCTCGGCGTGACGCTGCAAATCGGGCATCCACGCGGCCAAATCGGCCAGCGGAATGTGCTGCAAACCAAATTCTTGAAAACCGGGTGAGTCGAGCAAGGCGCTGCCTTGATCGCGGTTCAGCCAATACCAGCGCGTGTGCGTGGTGGTGTGACGGCCCGAGTTCAGCGCAGTAGAAATCTCGCCCACGATGGCTTCGGCCTGCGGCAGCAGCCGGTTGACCAAGGTGCTTTTTCCCGTGCCGCTCGGGCCCAGCACCAACGTCGCCCCTTGGGCCAGCTTGGCTTCAAGCGGTGCGATGTCCGCGCCCTTAAGCGAGGTCTCGATCACGTCGTAGCCCATCGCCTTGTAGGGCGCTAAGCGCTCACGTGCCAGCGCAGCCGCTTCGGGCAAGTCGATCTTGTTGAGCAAAATGGTCACGGGCAAGCGCGCTTGGCCGGCGGCGATCAAGGCGCGGCTGAGTTGGCTCTCGCTGAACACCGGCTCGGCCGCCACCATCACCAAGACGTGGTCCAGATTGGCGGCAAAGGATTTGGTGCGCCATTCGTCTTGGCGATAGAACAAATTCTTGCGCGGCAAGATGGCTTCGATCACGCCTTCCTCACCGCGTGTATCGGTCGAGCGCCAATGCACCCGGTCGCCGACCACGCAGTCGCTTTTCTTGCCGCGTGGGCTGCACCGAATGTGCTTGCCGTCTTGCGCTTCCACCAGATAGTGGCGGCCGTGACCGGCTAAAACCAAGCCGGTGTTGAGTTCAGGAGAAGTTGACATCAAGGCGTCCTAGGTGGTGTGGCGGTGGATCAGCGCCGCAAACCCAGGGCCGCGAGTCGTTCGCTGGCTGGGGGATGGGAGTAGTAAAAGCGCACGTAGAGGGGGTCAGGGGTCAAGGTGGAAGCGTTGTCGTCGAAGAGTTTGACCAGTGCCGAGGCCAGATCGCCCCGATTGCTTTGCTGGCCCGCATAGGCGTCAGCCTGATATTCATGGCGGCGCGAAGCGGCCGACATCAGCGGCCCGAGCAAGAAGCTAAACACCGGCCCAACCATCATCACCAGCAACAAGGCCACGGCGTGATTCGGGGCCACCATGTTGGGCACCACGCCCAAGCCAAGGTAGAAGTTGGGTTGATTCATCAGCCAGCCAATCAGTGCCAGTGTGCCCAGCCACAGGCCGAGCATCGTCACCATGCGCTGCTGCACATGGCGGTGGTGGAAGTGGCCCAGCTCGTGCGCCAGCACCGCTTCGACCTCGCTGGGTGTGAGGCGCTTGAGCAAGGTGTCAAAAAACACCACCCGTTTGACCGGACCGAAGCCGGTGAAATAAGCGTTGGCATGGGCGGAGCGGCGGCTGCCGTCCATGACGTAAAAGCCTTGGGCGCGAAAGCCGCAGCGCTGCATCAAGCCTTCCACGCGGCGTTTCAGTTCCGGGTCGTCAAGCGGGGTGAACTTGTTGAACAGCGGTGCGATCACGGTGGGGTAGAGGCCCTGCATCAGCAAGACAAAGGCCGCCAGCGCCGCAAAAGCCCAGAGCCACCACAAGGCCCCCATCGAGCCCATGAGCCACAGCACCAGTGCGGCCAAGGGCAGGCCGATCACCATGCCCACAAGGCTTTGCACGAGCTGATCGCGCCACCACAGCGCCGGGGTGCTGCGGTTGAAGCCGAAGCGTTGTTCCAGCTTGAAGGTGCGCCACGCTTCAAAGGGCAGATCCAGCAGCCCGCCGACGGCGCTCACCGCCGCGATCAAGCCCACTTGGTACGCCAGTTCGCCCCAGCGCGGTTGCAGCACCTCCCGCAGTGACACATTGAGCGCATCCAGCCCGCCCAGCAGCGTCCAGCCCACCAGCACCATGGCGCTCCAAGCGGCGGTCAGCAGATCAAAGCGTTGGCGAGCGATGGTGTAGTCGGCCGCCTTCTGGTGTGCGGCCAAAC
Organism: Leptothrix toolikensis (SeqCode); assembly: GCF_057922285.1. Lineage (NCBI taxonomy): Bacteria > Pseudomonadati > Pseudomonadota > Betaproteobacteria > Burkholderiales > Sphaerotilaceae > Leptothrix > Leptothrix toolikensis (SeqCode). Next base: position 324 of record NZ_JBYSVC010000140.1, on the reverse strand, counting down.
TCACCGCACCGACAAAGTCGGGCGGCACCGCGCTTCGATGTGCCGCCACGTGGCGGATCTGGCGCGTGACCAGCATCATGCGCAGCACAAGGACTGTGGCCAAGGCCACCGCGAAAGCAAGGGTGAAAAACAAGGCGCTCATAGGGGCGCGATTCTCGCCGATGGCGGGCGGTCTGGGAGAATCGCCGCCGCTTTAGCGCTTTAGCCATTGGTATCGGAGAGAACACCATGAACCAAGAGATCTTGCTTGCCCGCAACGACCAGAACCTGATCTGGGTCGATATGGAGATGACCGGGCTCAACCCGCAAACCGACCGCATCATC
>NZ_JBYSVC010000139.1:0-3463 GCF_057922285.1 Leptothrix toolikensis (SeqCode) | reverse complement strand
CACCGCTGGCATGCGCGCCATCACGGTGGCGGAGCGACCCATCAAGTAGGGCGAGGCGGGGCGTTTTTCGAAGCGTTTGGGCGCTGGCAGCATCACCGCCAGTCGGGCCGCTTGGGCGGCTTGTAGCCGGGCGGCCTCGGTGCGGAAATGGTGCTGCGCCGCCGCTTGGGCGCCAAACACGCCTTCGCCCCATTCGACGTGATTGAGGTAGATCTCCAAGATGCGCTGCTTGTCGAGCACCGCTTCGAGCATCAAGGTGATGAGCGCTTCTTGGGCCTTGCGCAGCACGCTGCGCTCCCCCGAGAGGAACAAGTTCTTGGCCAACTGCTGGGTGATGGTCGAGCCGCCAAAGATGCTCGGTTTGGCGCGGTGGGCGGGGGTGGCGGCCGCACGGGCTTCGGCCTTCTGGTTGCGCTCCCAGGCTTTTTCGATGGCATCCCACTCGATGCCGCTGTGGTCGGTAAAACCGGCGTCCTCGCTGGCGATCACCGCGCGCTTGAGCTGATCACTGATGGCTGGGTAACTGCGCCACGCTTGCGACCAGCCCAGACGATGTTTTTCGGTGATCAACCGCCAGGCTTCTGAGCGCTCAAAGCTGGTCGATTGCGGGTCGATCACCGTCATCGCGCCGATGCGCAGCAGCCAAAAGCCTTGCAGCGCGAGGAAGGACAGTGCCAGCAGAGCCAGCAGGCGCAAGGCGGTCGCGCGCCAGGGTTTCATTCAAAGCTCGGCGCGTAGTTGCGCCAGCACCGGGCCAGTGTCGGGGCGCACGCCGCGCCAAGCCGTAAAGGCTTCGGCCGCTTGTTCGACCAGCATCCCGAGGCCGTCGCGGCCACGAGCGCCGTGGGCTTGGGCCCAAGCCAGAAAGCCCGCTGCCGCAGCGCCATACATCATGTCGAGCGCCAAGGCTCCCGGCTTGAGCACACTTGCCGCCACGGGCGACTCGGCCCCACCCAAGCTGCTGGCGGTGGCGTTGATCACCACGTCGAACGCTTCACCCGCATGGTCCAGATCGGTGGCGTACATGCGTACCCCTTGAGCGCGTTGGGCCTGGGTTACTGCCCCATCTTGGTGACGCGCCACCAGCGCTTCAGCTTTGGCCACACTGCGGTTGGCCACCACGATCTCGGCCGGTTGGGTGTCGATCAACGGCCCCAAACTGCCCGCTGCGGCACCACCCGCACCGATCAGCAGCACGCGCTGGCCCGCCAACGCCACGCCGGCGTTTTGGGTGATGTCGCGCACCAAGCCGATGCCGTCGGTGTTGTCGGCCCACCAGCCCCCCGTATCAAAACGCAGGGTGTTGGCCGATTGCGCCAGCTCGGCCCGTGCGGTGCGCCGGGCCGCCATCTGCCACGCCTCAAACTTGAAGGGCACGGTGATGTTGCAGCCCCGCGCCCCGCTGGCCGCAAAGGCCAGCACCGTTTGGTTGAAGGCTTCAGGCGCGCTTTCAAGCCGGGCGTAATCCAGCACCTGTCCGGTTTGCGCGGCAAACAGGGCGTGGATACGTGGCGAGCGGCTGTGTTTGACGGGATGGCCGATGACGGCGTAACGGTCCATGGGTGCGGGGGGCAGAGAGAGGGTCAATGCGAGGAGGTGTCTTCGACGTTGGCTTGCAGGCCCTCGTCGCGGGTGAAGCGGAAGCGTGAGACGAACACCAGTTGGTCGAACTGGTTGCGCATCGCCGCCGTGAAGGGGCCAAAGGGCGCAGCGGCGCGGGCAATCGCCAAGGCGCGACGGTCCAGCACCCGGTTGCCCGAACTGGTGATGATGTCGGTCATGACGACGCGCCCGGAGGCATCAATGGCGATCAGCATGGACAACTCGCCATAGAGCTTTTGGCCGTTGGCTTCCGGGAAGTTGCGTGTGCCCAGATCCTCGATGCGGTGGCGCAGCGTGTCGTAGTACAGCGCATGCACCCCCTCACGTGCGGCCGGGCTGACATAGCGCCGGCGGGGGCGGGCGTTCTCGGCGTTGATGCGTTTCTCAATCTGCGCCAGCATCATCAGCAACTGGCGATGGCGTTCTTCTTCAGCTGCGTTGGCGGGCTCGCCCTTGTTGTTGCGACTGGGGTCGTTGAGCGCAGACGTAGCGAGTTCACGCTTGACTTGAGAGAGCAACTGCACTTGCTGCTCTTGCATCTGCTCCAGCAAGCGCGACGCATCGGTGACCGAGTCGCCGATGGCGTTGAGTGGGGCCACGGGCAGCGGTGAGGTGGCGCGTGCGCCGTCGGTTTCTCCGCCCCCGGCCAAGTTGCGTTGCGCCACCACTTCGGCCTTGGTGGGGGCTTCGCGGCTGCTGGCGTTGACCAGCACCACTTCGAGCGGACTGTCGCGCAAGATGCGATCAAAAGCGGCCGGATCGGCCACTCGCATCAACAGCAAGGCGGCATGGAGTGCAACCGACACCAGCAGGGCGATTTGCAGACTGGAGAGTGATTTCAGACGCTGCATGGGCGAAAGCAAGCTCAGCAAACAGTTCAGGCGGACACAGCCGAGGCGTCAGCCGCAGCGGATTCAGGGCTCAGGTCGATGGCCAAATGCAGGCCGGTGCTGGCCGCGCTGGCTTCTTCGTCATCCTCTTCAGCGGTGTCAGTGGCGGTGTCGGCGATGACTTCATCCAAGCGAGCCACCAAGGAGGCATGGGCTTCGAGGGTGAGCAGATCAACCTTGCTGACCCGCACCCGCACCTTGGCACCGCGCCCGAGGTTTTCAGCGCCCGTGGCGCGCAGCACCAGCGGCAGGCTATCGAGGCGCACCAAGCCGTCCTTGATGACCGCTGCTTCGACCTCGATGCCGCCGTGCTCCGCCAAGCCGTTTTGTTCCAGCCAGCGCAGCGTCCAGTAACGCTCCACACCGTTTTGGAAGTCGTTGTAAGCCCCGTAGGCCGACTCGAAGCTGGAGATGACCGAGAACAGTTCGGCGTCTTTGGGCTTGAAGGGTGCTGCCAACATGGCGGTGCGTCCGTGGCGGGCGCAGGCAATGATTTGCCACTGATTGACCAGATCGACATAGCGCCGCAGCGGCGAGGTCGCCCACGTGTAGTGCGCCACCCCCATGCCGGCGTGCGGCAGCGCGCGGGTGCTCATGCGCACTTTCATGCCCGGTGCCATGCTGGCTTGGCTGCGGTAGATGCCCGGCACGCCGAGTTCGGCCAGCCAGCCGCCCCACGTGTTGTTGGCCAGAATCATCGCCTCAGCCACGATCAGATCAAGCGGTGCGCCGCGTTTGCGTTCGCTGATGCGCACGGTTTCAAAGCCCTCGGGGGCTTGGCTGGGGGCGTTGCCGCTGGCATCGACGAGCTTGAAGTTGTAGTCGGGCCGGTTGAAGTTCTCCGGCTTGCCGCGCACCACTTCGCGTTGGGCTTTGAGATGCTTGGCCAAGCGCCAGCCAAAGGTCAATTCGGCCGCAAAGGCAAAGTCGGCCGGGGCTTGGCCGGTCAGCGCGGCTTCGGTGACCACGCT
>NZ_JBYSVC010000138.1:0-3528 GCF_057922285.1 Leptothrix toolikensis (SeqCode) | reverse complement strand
GAGGATCTCGATGCGCTCGGTCGTCTTGACGCCCAGCCGCACGACATGGCGATGCAACTGGCCCTCGGGGCCCACGCTCCAAAGCAGCGGCTCATGGGTGGCGGGGGCTTGCACCGCCTGCGCCGGCACCAAGAGCGCTTGCTCGCGCCGGGCGATCAAGATGTTGGCGTCCATGGTCATGCCGGTGCGCAGCGCCTGCATGCCCGCCGTACTGGCCTCTTTGAAGCGGATACGCACCCGGTAGCTGCGCGCCACCGGATCGCCCTTGGGGGTGATTTCGGCCACTTCACCGTCAAAAAGCTGTTGCGGCAGGGCGTCGGTACGCAAGCTGACCGACTGACCGATCTGCACCCGGCTGATGTCTTCCTCGTCCACCTCGGCCGCCACCCGCAGCGGCGCGCAGCACGACAAGGTGAACACGGTTTGGCCGGCCGCGATGAACTGGCCCTTTTCGCCGTCACGCTTCAAGACCACGCCGTCGGCAGGCGCAGTGAGCACGCTGTAGCTGCTCAAAGCCCGGGCGCGCTCCAAGGCGGCGCGCGCAGCGTCGAGTTCGGTGCGGGTGCGGTCGAGTTCAGCGGGCGAGAGGAATTGCTGCTGCACCAAGGTGCGGGTGCGGTCCAGCTGGGTCTGGGCCAACTTGGCGCGGGCCTGCATTTCTTCGACCGTGTGGTGCAAATCGTCGGCATCGAGCCGGGCCAGCACTTGGCCTTTGCGCACGGCAGCCCCTTCATCCACGTCCAGCGTCAAGAGCCGCCCGCCACTGCGCGGCGACACCGGCACCATCACGGTCGGCTCGACCATGCCGGTGGCGTAGACCGCCTCGATGGCTGGGCCTTGGGTGACAACCCCCACCTGCACGGTCATCGGTGCCAGCTTCCACCACGCCACGCCGGCCCCACAGGCCAGCGCCACGAGCGTCCATCCACCCCACTTCAAGATCTTCACAGCCGCCCCGCCCGGAAATCAGTCAACGCCTGGCGGATTTCCGCTTCGGTGTTCATGACGAATGGCCCATATTGCACGATGGGCTCACCCAGCGGCCGGCCGGCGACCAACAACGCCCGCACTGGCGCTGCGCCGGCGACCAAACGCACACCGTCCAGATCGTCCCCGTTGGCCAAAAGTGCCATGCGCTGCGGCCCCACCGGCGTGGCGGCCTCGGCCGCACCGATGGCCAGCTCCCCCCGGTAGACGTAGACAAAAGCGTTGTGACCCGGCGGCAAGGCCTGCTCAAACACCGCACCCGGGGCCAGATGCACGTCGAGATAGATCGGCGCGGTCGCCTCACGCTCGACCGCGCCCGCCACGCCGTGGCTGCTGCCCGCGATCACCTGCACATGCACCCCGGCGTGGTCAAAGCGCGGGATGTCGGCGGCCGGGATATCGCGGTACCAAGGCGTACACATCTTGTCGCGCGCCGGCAGGTTCAGCCAAAGCTGGAAGCCCTCCATGCGGCCTTCTTCTTGCTCGGGCATTTCGCTGTGGACGATGCCGCGCCCGGCAGTCATCCACTGCACCGCACCGGAGGTCAACAGCCCCGCGTTACCGGCCGAGTCGTGATGGCGCATGCGCCCTTCGAGCATGTAGGTCACGGTCTCAAAACCGCGATGCGGGTGATCGGGAAAGCCGCCGATGTAATCCGCCGCCTCGTCGCTGCCAAAGGCGTCGAGCATCAAAAAGGGGTCCAGACGGTGCTGTAAATCTTGGGTCAGCACCCGGGTGAGTCGCACCCCCGCGCCATCTTGGGTGGCACGACCCAGCACTTGACGCTCGACCGGGCGGGGTGAGAGGACGTGAGAAGGGGATAAATGGGGGGTATTCATGATCATCTCCAGCAACGTGAACCACGCAGACACCAAGCATAAAGGTCAGGCCTCCTAAAATGGCCGCATGGAACATCCCGAATTCACCTGCACCGTCGTCACACAGTACCTGCCCGAGCAATCTGACGCCGGGCAGCCGCTGTACGCCTTCAGCTACACCATCACGATCCGCAACACCGGCAACGTGGCGGCTCAGTTGGTGGCGTGCTGCTGGCTGATCACCGACGGCACCGGCAAGACCGAAGAAGTGCGCGGCCTCGGGGTGGTCGGGCACCAGCCGCTCATCGCCCCCGGCAAAGAATTCACCTACACCAGCTGGACCCAACTGGCCACGCCACGCGGCCAGATGCACGGCACCTACTACGGCATGACCGAAAGCGCCCACGCTTTCGAAAGCCCCATCCCGCTTTTCCACCTTGCGGTGGCCCAAGCCTTGCATTGATCCCTGTACCGATGCGCCCTATTCGTCTCATGGCGGGGTTGTTGGGGGTGCTCAGTGCTGCGCTGCTGAACCTCACAGCCTGCCGCTCGTCGATGCCGCCCCTGCCGCCCCGGATCAGCAGCGCCACGCCCATCGCCAAACCCCCCGCTTTGCCGGCACCTGTGGTGATGGCAGCGTCGATGCCGCCTTTGCCGGCAGTGACCACCACCGCCGGGGTCGCCCCAACACCGATCAGCAGCACCAGCCCGACATGGGTCAACCCCTTACCGCAGGATTGGCAGATCTCCAGCGCGGAGCTTATCGAGCCGCCCGCGCAATTCGCCACCCCACGCGGCCACTGGGTCGCCAGCGACTGGAGCGCCCTGCCCGGCTGGAACGCAGACAACTTGGTCGAAGCTTGGCCGGCCTTGCTGCGCAGTTGCGAGCGCCCGCACGCGGCTTGGCGCATTGCCTGTCAGATGGCGCGCTCGGTGGATCGCCACGACGAGATCGAAGTGCGCGAGTTCTTCCGTACTTGGTTACGCCCTTGGCGCGTCGAAGCCTTTGACGGGCAGGCCTCCGGGATGATGACCGGCTATTTCGAGCCTTTTCTCGAAGCCAGTCGCGTGCCAACCCGGCGCTTTTGCGTGCCGCTTTACGCCCCGCCAGCCGATCTTGGCCAGCGCAAGCCGTGGTACAGCCGGGCGCAAATCGACGCTTTGGCCAGCGCCCAAGCAGCGCTGCGCGGCCGAGAAATCGCTTGGCTGGCCGACCCCATCGACGCCTTGGTGCTGCACATCCAAGGCTCCGGTCGGCTGATGCTGCAAGAGCCCGACGGCCAGAGTCATCTGGTGCGCATGGCCTTTGCGGGCCACAACGAGCAGCCCTATCAATCGGTCGGCCGCTGGCTGGTCGAGCAAGGTGCATTCACGCTGGAGCAAGCCAGCTGGTCCTCGATCCGCACGTGGGCGCGTGACAACCCAGGGCGCGTGCGCGAGATGATGGCCGCCAACCCGCGCTACGTCTTTTTCCGCGAAGAAGCGCTGCCGAACCCGAACGTTGGCCCCAACGGTGCCCAAGGCGTGCCGCTCACCCCCGGCCGCTCCATCGCCGTGGACCGCGACAGCATCCCCTACGGCACCCCTGTGTGGCTAGCCAGCACCGAGCCCAGCATGGGCCGCAGCAGCGGCTCCAGCAGCAGCCCAACACCCCGCCCCCTGCAACGCATGGTGGTGGCCCAAGACACCGGCGGTGCCATCGTCGGTGCCGTGCGGGCCGACT
>NZ_JBYSVC010000137.1:0-3575 GCF_057922285.1 Leptothrix toolikensis (SeqCode) | reverse complement strand
ACAATGTACCGAAGTCTTTCGGGATGGGTCATCCCGTGGGGCGCGCGGATTGTAGCGATCTCGCTTTCAGGCTTGCTTGATCCCGCCGGGTTTAGGCCAAACACTGTGTAAGACCTTGTTCAAACAAGTCGCGGGGCAGGTTGATGCCGATAAACACCATCTTGCTGACCTTGGGCTCGCCTGCGGGCCAAGCTGGGCCGAGGTCGCTGCCCATCAATTGATGCACGCCTTGGAAGATCACCTTGCGCGCCGTGCCCTTCATATTCAGCACGCCCTTGTAGCGCAACATGCGCGGCCCATAGACCTGCACGATGCCGCCCAAGAAATCTTCCAGCTTGGCGGGCACAAAAGCGCGCTCCGAGCGAAAGACGAACGATTTCACATCGTCGTCATGATGGTGATGATGGCCGTGCGCGGCGTCGTCCTCAAGAAAATCTGGGGCGATCTCAAGTTTGGCGTTGAGATTAAAGCCGCGCAGATCCAAGACCTGCGTCAAAGGCACTTCACCGAAGTGAACACGGTGTTGCGGCGCGCGCGGGTTCATGTGGCGAATGCGCACCGCCAGATCGTCCACGGCCGCTGCATCGACCAGATCGGTCTTGCTGAGAAAGATCTGATCGGCAAAACCAATCTGACGTCTTGCCTCTAGGCGATCATCGAGCTGCTGCGGGGCATGCTTGGCATCGACCAGGGTCAGGATGGCGTCGAGCAAGTAGTTCTCGGCCACCTCGTCGTCCATGAAGAAGGTCTGCGCCACGGGGCCGGGATCGGCCAAGCCGGTGGTTTCGATCACCACCCGGTCAAATTTGAGCTCGCCCTTGCGGCGCTTGGCGGCCAAGTCGCTCAAGGTTTGGCGCAAGTCCTCGCGGATCGAGCAGCAGATGCAGCCGTTGTTCATCTGCACGATCTGCTCTTCGCTGTCGGTGACCAAGATGTCGTTGTCGATGTTCTCGGCCCCGAATTCGTTCTCGATCACCGCAATGCGTTGGCCGTGGGTTTCGGACAACAGCCGCTTGAGCAGAGTGGTCTTGCCCGAGCCGAGGAAGCCGGTGAGGATGGTGACGGGGATCAGACCTTGAGTCATGGCAGTGTGGGCGGTGTTATCTAGGTAGAGAGGCTGAACACTGTAATCGACACGGCCATCGGGTATCCTGCGCCCTTCTTCATTCTTGGCACATGCGCCCGTGTCCGAACCTCAGTCCAGTCCAGACCACCGTAGCTTGTTTGAGCGGGTGGTCGAATTTCTTTCCCCTGGGCCTGACTCCAAAGCAGAGTTGATGGCGACATGGGCCCAAGCTGAGCAGCGCGATTTGATCGAGCCGCAATCCCGCTTGATGCTCGAAGGGGTCATGCGCATGGCCGACTTGAGCGCGGGGGATGTGATGGTGGCCACACCGCGCATGGACGTGCTCGATATCGCCGCGCCCTACGACGCTTTGCTCGCCAAGGTGATCGACACCGGCCACTCGCGCTTTCCAGTCTACGAAGGCGAGCCCGAGAACGTCATCGGCATCCTCATGGCCAAAGACTTACTCAAGCGCCAGCGCCGACCTGAGCTTGATCTGCGCGCCTTGCTGCGACCGGCCTTGTTTGTGCCCGAATCCAAAAGCCTCAATGAGCTTTTGGGTGATTTCCGCGCCAGCCGCAACCACCTAGCCTTGGTAATCGACGAGTTCGGCCGCTTGGCCGGGCTGCTCACCATCGAAGACGTGCTCGAAGAGATCGTCGGCGAGATCGAAGATGAGTTCGATGACCGGGTGAGCGAGAACGGCATCCATGTGCTGGCCGACGGCAGCCACCGGGTGGCAGGCAGCGCCTTGATCGCCGACATCAACAGCTGTTTTGGCGAAAGTCTGCCGGTCGATGACCTAGAAACCATCGGGGGTCTGGTGGCCCAAACTCTGGGCAGGGTACCGCGTCGCGGTGAAAGCCTGCGGCTGGCCGGGCTGGCTTTTGAAGTGATGCTGGCCCGAGGCGGTGCAGTGCGCTGGTTCAAGGTCACGGCCGCGCCTGCGCCAGCCACTGAAGCATGAAGCGTCGATACGCCTCGGCGGCTTGGGCCGGTGCAGCGACGCTTGCCGGTGGCGCGCAAGCCCTCGCCGTCGCCCCCGAACCCCTACCCGGTCTTCAACTGCTTGCTTGGGCGGTGCTTGCGCTGAGTTTGCAAGGGGCATCGCTGGGGCAAGCGGCACTGCGCGGGTTCTGCTTCGGCTGGGCTTGGCTGGCGGGCAGTTTGTGGTGGATCTTCATCAGCCTGCATCGCTACGGTCATCTATCCAGCCTAGAGTCCGCCGCAGCGGTGGCGCTGCTCACGGCTTTTCTGGCGCTCTTTCCCACGTTGGCCGCCATGGGCTACGTGCGCAGCCGCTATAGCGGTTTCGCTTTTTGGATGTTGTTGGCGGAGTTGGGCCGCGCCACTTTGCTGGACGGCTTCCCTTGGGCCGCGCCCGGCTATGCCCATGTCGATGGCCTGCTCTCAGCCTTGGCCCCTTGGATCGGCGTCCACGGCATCGGTTTTGTCGCCATCGCTTGGGCGGCCTTGCTGGCGGCGCAGATCAAGCGCTGGCGCAGCACGGTGGGGGCGGCGGTGATCGGCTTGAGCGTGGTGATGGCCTTGCCCCCCACATGGACTGCGCCGATCACCCAAGCTTTGAGCGTGGACTTCACCCAACCGAGTGGCACTTTGCGGGTCGCGCTGTTGCAAAGCAACGTCACCCAAGATGAAAAATTTGATGTTGATCACATCGAGGCAGGTCTCGAGTGGCACGCCGAGCAGCTGAAAAGCATCGACGCCGATCTGATCGTCACACCCGAAACCGCCATTCCGCTCTTGCCACAACAGTTGCCCCACGGCTGGTGGGAAAGCTTGGCCGCGAGCTTCGAGCCGAGTGCTGCCGGATCACGTCACGCCTTGATTGGCATGCCTTTGGGCAATCGCCGTCTGGGCTACAGCAATGCCGTGGTCGGGCTTGGCGGTGGAGCCGCCGGGGCCTACCGCTACGACAAACACCACCTGCTGCCTTTTGGTGAGTTCGTGCCCTTCGGCTTTCGCTGGTTTGTCGAGCTGTTGCAGATCCCGCTGGGCGATTTCAATCGCGGCGTCCTTGCCGCCCCGTCCTTCGCGGTCGGCCAAGAACGCATTGGGCCGAGTATTTGCGTCGAAGACCTCTACGGCGAAGAGATGGCCACGCGCTTTGTCGATCAAGCCGCAGCGCCCACGATGTTGGCCAGCCTGAGCAACTTGGCTTGGTTTGGCCCCACGGTGGCTTTGGATCAGCACCTACAGATTGCTCGCATGCGGGCCTTGGAGCTGCAACGCCCCGTGCTGCACGCCACCAACACCGGGACAAGCGCGTTCATTGATCACCGTGGCGTGGTGCAAAACCGCTTGCCCACCCAAGCTCGTGGCGTGCTGGAGGGCCGCGTGCAAGGCCGTCTCGGGGCGACACCCTTTGCCGCTTGGGCCGGGCGCTGGGGGTTGCTCCCCGTGGGGCTGCTCGCCCTCTTTGGGCTGGGCACTGTCTACTTGCGTCAGCACCGCAAGGCAAAATGCTGAAGTACATTCCTTTATTCCG
>NZ_JBYSVC010000136.1:0-3615 GCF_057922285.1 Leptothrix toolikensis (SeqCode) | reverse complement strand
GCGTCAAGGATCTCAAAAAGCTGCGGATGCAAGGTCGGCTCACCGCCCGAGATCTGCACCACATCGGCCTCGCCCTCGGTGGCGATCACCGCATCCAGCATGGCCAAGACTTCGTCCAAAGGGCGATGGCGTTGACGCTCAGGGCCGGACTCGGCGTAGCACACGGGGCAGCGCAAATTGCAGTGCTCGGTGATCTCCACCACCGCCAAGCAAGCGTGCTGCATGTGATCCGGGCACAAGCCGCAGTCAAAGGGGCAGCCGTGCGCCATCTCGGTGGCAAAGCGCTGCGGCATGTCGGGCGGCTTGAGGTATTGCTCGCGACAGCTGCGGTAGTACACCTCGTCATCGCTGATCAGCACCCGCTCGGTGCCGTGCTCGGGACACCACTTATCCATGTAGACGCAGCCGTCTTTGAACAAGATCTTGGCCTCGATGCGACGCAGGCAAGTGGTGCAGACACTTTGGGTGGTGTCGTAAAAAAGATAGGGTCGGGTTTTGCGGCTCATGGCTCATCAACCTTCTTAACTTTCTAAACTGACCGGGCAAATACCATCCACGCCCTCTTTGAGCAAGTCCTGCACGCGCTCGTGCAAGATCTCCGGCGTCAGGCCTTCGGGGGCCAAGGCCGGCCCGGCGACCATGCCGACTTGGTTGAAGCAGCCGCGCCGGAAGGGGCGACGCATGGCGTGGCCCTCGACCCGCGAGAAGAACGACCCCCAAAGATTGATCAGCGCCACCGGCACCACCGGCACAGGATGGCTGGCGAGGATCTTGATCACTCCGCCCTTGAAGGCTTTGAGCTGACCGTCAGGCGTCAAGCCGCCCTCGGGGAAGATCCCCAGCAAGTCACCCTCGTCCAGCACCTTGCGCGCTTCGGCAAAAGCCCGCTCATAGGCCGCAGGATCTTCGCTGTGCGGCGCAATCGGAATCGCCTTGGCCATGTGAAAGATCCAACCCAGCACCGGCACCTTGAAGATGCGGTGGTCCATGATGAAACGGATCGGCCGGGGGCTGGCGGCCATCAAAAGGATGGCATCGACGAAGCTGACGTGGTTCGACACCACGATCGCCGCCCCTTCCGTCGGGATGTGATGTACCGCATGGGCGCGGAAGCGGTACATGAAACGCGTCAGCAAGAAGGCGATGAAGCGCAGCAAGTACTCGGGCACCAACAAGAAGATGTAGATCCCCACCAAGGCGTTGGCGATGCCCGTGACCAGAAAAACCTGCGGCACCGTGGCACCGGCGCTCAACATCAAACCGGCCGCCAAGGAGCTCACGATCATGAACAGGGCGTTCAAGATGTTGTTGGCCGCGATGATGCGCGCCCGGTGCGTCGGCTGGCTGCGCAGCTGAATCAGGGCATACATGGGCACGCTGTAGAGCCCCACGCACAGGCTCAAAAGCAGCAAATCGGCCATCACGTGCCAATGCGCGCTCTGGGCCAAAAACTGCGCCACCGTTTGCAGCGCCGCTGGCGGCAGCGCACGCGAGGAGAAATAAAGGTCGATGGCAAACACGCTCATGCCGATCGCCCCGGCGGGCACCAGCCCGATTTCCACCCGCCGGCGCGACAGCATCTCGCACATCAACGAGCCGATGCCCACCCCCACCGAGAACACCACCAGCAGCAGCGAGGCCACATGCTCGTCGCCGTGCAGCACCTCTTTGGCAAACACCGGGAAGTTGCTCAAAAACACCGCGCCAAAGAACCACATCCAACTGATGCCCAGCAGCGAGCGAAACACCACGATGTTCTCGTGCGCCAGCTTCAAATTGCGCCAAGTCTCAGAGAAAGGATTCCAGTTGATGCGCAGCCCCGGATCGGTCGCGGGGGAGACCGGCACGTACTGCGCCGTGATGCGCCCCAGCACCGCCACCACCAAACACGCCACCGCCACCACGGTGGGGCCGATGCCGGGCAAGGCGATCAGCAAGCCGCCCGTCACTTGGCCCAGCAAGATCGCTACAAAGGTGCCCATCTCGACCATGCCGTTACCGCCGGTCAGTTCACGCGCGTTCAAGTGCTGCGGCAAATAAGCAAATTTGACCGGACCAAAGAGCGTTGAATGCAGCCCCATGCCGAACACACAGACCAGCAGCACCGGCACGTTTTGGCTGATGTAGCCCACGGCGGCCAACGCCATGATGGCGATTTCAAGCGTTTTGACGGCCCGAATCACGGTGGTTTTGTCGAGCTTGTCGGTGAGCTGACCGCTGGTGGCCGAGAAGAGGACGAAGGGCAAGATGAACACCGCCCCGATCACCAAGCCCGCCATCGCCGGCGGCAACCAAGCCACGTGGACTTGGTAGGTGATCATCACCGTCAAAGCGAATTTGAAGAGGTTGTCGTTGCCCGCACCCAGAAACTGGGTCCAAAAAAACGGCGCAAACCGCCGCTGTGACAGCAGTTGAAACTGGTTGGGATGCTCGTGGTGGGCGCTCATCAAGGTCTCACTGGCTCTGGAAAAACATGGGCATATCGTCTCACGCCGTCGGGGCGACAAAGTGCCTGCGCGTGGCAAAGACCGCCGGATCCAACCCCTGACCACGCCAGCGAACACGGCGCTTCAAGAGCAGATCAAACAGCAGCGGATTGTGGCCGCGCACCTGCTCCAGCACGGGCACATCAGCCGCATCAAGCAGTCCAGCACGCACCAAAGCACCCAATCGATACAACGGCCCCACACCCGGCAAGGGGTAATCCGAGCCGTGCAGCAGCCGACCATGCCAATCTTGGCGGGCCAGCACCTGCTGCCAAACCTCGGGGCGACGATTGGCCTGAAAGAGCGCCGAGACATCGCCGAGCAAACACTCACGCCACGCCGACTCGTCCATCAGACGGGCAAAAAGCTCAAAAGCGGGCACAACCTTGGGCCGCTGACGATCCAAATCGAGCGCGCTCCCCAGCGAAGCCGCATGCGCCACGATCACGCGCACACCGTGGGACAAAGGCTCACGCACCAAGAGCGGATTGCCCAGCTCAGCGCGACCCGCGCCTGGAACCGCCTTTTCTTCACCGCCATGCACGATCAACGGCAAGCGCGCTGCGGCCATGCGTGCATAAAAAGGCCTGAGCCGATGGGCACGCAAATCAATGTTCATGCTGCTCGGCAGCCATTTCAGCGCCAGCGCGCCGGCACCGATGGCCGCGTCCAAACGTTGCAGCGCGTCCTCACGGTAGGGGTGGATGGAGGCCACCCAGCCGAAACGATTCGGCCGGCGGGCGGCGATTTCCGCAGCGTAAACGTTGGGCACGTGGAAGGTTGTCCAGTCGGGCCGGGCCTGAGGTTCTTGATCGTCCCAAGCCTCATCAAAAGCCAGTAAAAGCCAGCGCGCCCCAGCGGGAAAATCTTGCGTCAACTGCACCAAGCGCTGCACATAGGCCCGGTCCACGCTGGGTGCTTCTGGCGGCACACAAGCGCCGTCCAAAATCACCCGACGGCGCAAGCTCTCCAGCGGATGCCACCACTGCGTCATCTGCTCATGGATACGGCAACCGCTACCGGCATCACCCGTACCGAGCAGATGGGCATGCACATCCCAAAGCTGGGTTGGATCCAAACCGTCCCAAACCCGTGCGACCAAGGGATGCTCTCGCAGCGCTGGCGGCAA
>NZ_JBYSVC010000135.1:0-3651 GCF_057922285.1 Leptothrix toolikensis (SeqCode) | reverse complement strand
CCCACGGGTTCGAACTGCGATTGCGTCAGCCGCACCCAGTCTTCGTCGGGCACGCTTTGCAGACCTTGCAAATGCACATCGCTGGCCCAGTCTTGGGCCAGCAGCAAGGTGGCGGCCTCGGTCGCCTCGGCTTCGCTGGCAAACAAGGCCTTCATGACTGAGCGGTCCCAACTGCGGATCGCCATGGTTTGATAGGCCGGCATGCCGGGCTCACCGAAGATCGGTGCTTCGTCGGGGGTGTCGGCATCGGCGTCTTCGACGCTGACGGCCAAGGCCTCCAGCTCCATCAAAGCGTCCGAAACCGTTTCCACCCGGCTGGCCGGAGCCAGCAACAACAGTTCAACCATCATGATTAATACTTAACGCCTGCGTTCGGCCATCCAGCCTTCGAGGTAGTGGATGGTGGTGCCACCTTCGTTGAACTTGGCGTCCACCATCAGTTCACGATGCAGCGGGATGTTGGTTTGGATGCCGTCAATCAAGGTTTCGCTCAAGGCACTGCGCATGCGGGCCAGAGCCTGCTGGCGCGTATCGCCATGGACGATGATCTTGCCGATCATGGAGTCGTAGTTGGGCGGCACAAAGTATTGGGCGTAGGCATGCGAATCGACCCGCACGCCAGGGCCGCCCGGTGGGTGCCACATGGTGATGCGGCCCGGCGAGGGCATGAAGGTCCAAGGATCTTCGGCGTTGATACGGCACTCGATGGCATGGCCCCGATGATGGATCTGCTTTTGGGTGAAGGGCAGGGCTTCGCCAGCGGCGATGCGGATCTGCTGCTGCACGATGTCGATGCCCGTCACCAGTTCAGTCACCGGGTGTTCGACTTGCACGCGGGTGTTCATTTCAATGAAATAGAACTCGCCGTCTTCGAACAGAAATTCGAAGGTGCCTGCACCCCGGTAGCCCACCTTTTTGCAAGCGGCTGCGCAGCGCTCGCCGATCTTTTCGATCACCTTGCGCGGGATGCCCGGTGCTGGGGCTTCTTCGATGATCTTTTGGTGGCGGCGTTGCATCGAGCAATCGCGCTCGCCCAGCCACACCGCATTGCCGTGGGTATCGGCCAGCACTTGGATTTCGATGTGACGGGGATGTTCAAGGAACTTCTCCATGTACACCGTCGGGTTGCCGAAGGCTGCGCCTGCTTCAGCCCGGGTGGTCTGCACCGCATGCAGCAAGGCCGCTTCGGTGTGGACCACGCGCATGCCCCGCCCGCCACCGCCACCGGCCGCCTTGATGATGACCGGATAGCCCACTTGACGCGCGATGAGGATGATTTCCTTCGGGTCTTCGGGCAGTGCGCCGGGTGAGCCCGGTACCGTGGGCACATTGGCCTTGATCATCGCGTCTTTGGCCGAGACCTTGTCGCCCATGAGACGGATCGACTCAGCCGTCGGGCCGATGAAGGCAAAACCGCTTTTCTCCACCCGCTCAGCAAAGCTGGCGTTTTCGCTCAAGAAGCCATAGCCGGGGTGAATCGCTTCGGCATCCGTCACCTCGGCCGCCGCGATGATGGCCGGCATGTTCAGATAGCTCTGTGCGGAGGCTGCCGGGCCAATGCAGACCGATTCATCGGCCAGCTTGATGTACTTGGCGTCCCGGTCGGCTTCGGAGTACACCATCACGGCCCGAATGCCCATCTCGCGACAGGCACGCTGGATGCGCAGGGCAATTTCGCCACGATTGGCGATAAGAATTTTCTTGAACATAAATCAGGGCCTCGACTCGACGACAGGAAAAACGGGCGGGGGCGGTGCGGCGGGTGCGCTAGGGAGAACGTGAGCCGGGTTTAGCCGATGATGAACAGCGGTTGGCCGTACTCAACAGCCTGACCGTTTTCGACCAGCACTTGGGTGACCATACCGGCCTTGTCGGAGTCGATCTCATTCATGATTTTCATCGCTTCGATGATGCAAAGCGCTTGGCCTTCCTTGACCTGCTGACCCACATCCGCCAGCGGCTTGGAGCCCGGGCTGGAGGCGCGGTAGAAGGTGCCCACCATCGGTGACTTGATGACATGGCCGGTAGGGGCTGCGGGGACGGCCGGTGCTGCGGGTGCGGCGGCGGCCACGGGGGCGGCCGCCGGTGCGGCTTGCATCATCGGCTGCACCATCGTCATCATGCCAGCCGTCGGGCTGCTTTTGACGATGCGCACTTTGCCTTCGGCCTCGGTGATCTCCAGCTCGGAGATGTTCGATTCAGACACCAAGTCAATCAAGGTTTTGAGTTTGCGCAGATCCATCTCAAAGTCTCCGGTGATGGGGGTGATGGGGTGGTGAAAAAACAAAGCCGGCAAGCCGCCGGATGTGTCGCGTCGAGAGCAGCGCAGCGCCAAGCTCAGGGCTTGGCACGGCGTTGCAGGGCAAATTCAAGGGCGAGGCGATAGCCAAGGGCTCCGAGGCCGACGATGACCCCTTCGGCCAGATCAGAAAAATAAGAGTGATGCCGGAAGGGCTCACGCCGATGCACGTTGGAGAGGTGAACCTCGACGAACGGAATCGCTACCCCAGCCAAAGCGTCACGCAACGCCACGCTGGTGTGGGTGTAGGCACCGGGGTTGATGACGATGAAGTCCACGCCTTCGGCACGCGCTTGATGAATCCGGTCGATCAATGCGCCTTCATGGTTGCTCTGAAAGTGCAGCAGCGCCAAAGCATCCGCCCGATCTCGGTTTTGATCTTGGGCCCAACGGTCTAGGTCAGTCTGGATATCGGCCAAGGTGGCTGCCCCATAAACCTGGGGCTCACGGCTGCCCAGCAGGTTCAGATTCGGCCCTTGAAGAACGAGAATGCGCATGGCGGATGGTTGGGGGAATGGAGCGAAATCAGCAGCGTTGAAGGAGTTATCGCCTGAAGTTCTTGGCGAAAGTCGAACTTTACGCGCTTTTCAGGCCGATTCGCTCAAAAGAGCCGCATCAAAAGCATAAATCATGGTGTCATGGCCGTGGCCCAACGGGTCAGCTCCTCGGTGCTGACGGCCCCGGATTTTTGCATCACGACATGGCCATTGGCGTTCAAGATCACCGTGTAAGGCAGGCCACCGCTGGGGTTGCCCAAGCTGCGCATCAGCTCCATGCCCGCCCAGCCCGCCACGGCGATGGGGAAGGACACGGGGATGTCTTGCAAGAAGCGTTGCACCGCTTCCGGTCGGTCTACCGCTACGCCCACCACCTGCCAGCCCTTGTCGGCATGCTCTTTGGCAAAGCGATCCAAGGCCGGCATTTCGTGGGCGCAGTGGCTACACCAAGAGGCCCAAAAGTTCACCACCAAGGCTTGACCGCGCAGATCCTTGAACACCAGCTCGCCATGCTCCTTGGCCCCAGGGGGACGTGGTAGATGCTGTGCCCACAACAGTTCGGCGGCTTGGGTGGGCGGTGAGGGCTCTTTCTTGAGCAACAAAGCAGCCGTGGCGCTGGCCAGCACCACCAAACCGAGCCCGGCCAAGATGACCCATTTGAAGCGGCGTTTCATGTGTTTTCTCCTCGGTGTCGTGCGGTGTGCCAAGCCACAGATTCACGGCAGATCCACCGCTGGCATGCGCGCCATCACGGTGGCGGAGCGACCCATCAAGTAGGGCGAGGCGGGGCGTTTTTCGAAGCGTTTGGGCGCTGGCAGCATCACCGCCAGTCGGGCCGCTTGGGCGGCTTGTAGC
>NZ_JBYSVC010000134.1:0-3711 GCF_057922285.1 Leptothrix toolikensis (SeqCode) | reverse complement strand
CCAAACGCCTGAATCCCCGTCTGTGCGCGGCCTAGGATGAGGGCGTGGATGTCGTGGGTGCCTTCGTAGGTGTTGACGACTTCGAGGTTGACGAGGTGGCGGGCGATGGGGAAGGTGTCGCTGATGCCGTTGCCGCCGAGCATGTCGCGGGCGGTGCGGGCGATGTCCAAGGCTTTGCCGCAGGAGTTGCGCTTCATCATGCTGGTGATTTCGGGGGCGTCGATGCCTTCGTCTTTCATGCGGCCTAGGCGCAGGCAGCTTTGCAGGGCCAGGGTGATCTCGGTTTGCATGTCGGCCAGCTTTTTCTGCACCAGTTGATTGGCGGCCAAGGGGCGGCCGAATTGGTGGCGGTCGAGGGTGTAGCGGCGCGCGGTGTGCCAGCAGTCCTCGGCGGCACCGAGTGCGCCCCAAGCGATGCCGTAGCGGGCGCTGTTCAAGCAGGTGAAGGGGCCTTTCAAGCCGCGCACGTCGGGGAAAACGTTTTCTGCGGGGCAGAAGACCTCGTCCATCACGATCTCGCCGGTGATGCTGGTGCGCAGGCCCACTTTGCCGTGGATGGTGGGGGTGCTGAGGCCCGCTGCACCGCGCTCAAGCACAAAGCCTCGGATCTCGTCGGCCTCGTCCTTGGCCCAGATGACGAAGACATCGGCGATGGGCGCGTTGGTGATCCACATCTTGCGGCCCGTGAGCTGATAGCCGCCCGGCACCGCCCGAGCGCGGCTGCGCATGCTGGCGGGGTCAGAGCCTGAGTCGGGCTCGGTCAGGCCGAAGCAGCCGATCAACTCGCCGCGCGCCAGTGGGGGCAGCAAGCGCTGGCGCAGGGCCTCGGTGCCGAAGCTGTGGATCGGCAGCATCACCAGCGAGCTTTGCACGCTCATCATCGAGCGATAGCCTGAATCGACCCGTTCGACCTCACGCGCTGCCAGCCCGTAGCAGACCTGATTGAGCCCACCGCCGCCACACTCCAGCGGCAACGTCGAGCCCAAGAGTCCGAGCGCACCGAACTCCTTGAACAAACCGGGATCGGTTTGTTCGTGGCGAAAGGCGGCGCAGACCCGGGGGGCGAGGGCTTCTTGGCAAAAGCGCCGGGTCGCGTCACGCACTTGGCGCTCGACCTCCTCAAGCTGCGCCTCAAGGTGCAGCGGGTCGTCCCAGAGAAAGCGTTGGTGCGTAGCCATGGCGGGTTCAGAGGTGGTTCAGGGGGGTTAGGCCGTCGCTTCGAGGCTGGCCCCGAGGATGGCCAAGCCTTCGTCGAGTTGGGCGTCGGAAGCGGTCAGCGGCACCATCAGGCGGATGACGTTGGCGTCTGAGCCGCATGACAGCAGGATCAAACCGCGCCGGGCCGCTTCGGCGATCACGCGGCGGGTGCGGTCGGCGTCGGGCAGCAGCAAGTTGCCGTCGCGGCCGAGCTCAATGGCCACCATCGCGCCCAAGCCGCGCATGTCGGCGATGCACGGGTGCAGCGTTTGCAAGGCGCTCAGGCCGGTGCGCAAGCGTTTGCCCAGCTTGGTGGCGCGCTCCAAGAGGTTCTCGCTCTCAAACACGTCCATCACGGCCAAGGCTGCGGCACAGGCCAGCGGGTTGCCGGCGTAGGTGCCCCCAAGACCGCCGGGTGCCGGGGCGTCCATGAGCGCGCTGCGGCCCAAGACGGCCGAGATCGGCATGCCGCCAGCCATCGACTTGGCCATGGTGATCAGGTCCGGCGCGATCCCGGCGTGTTCGTACCAGTGCTCGCAGGCCAGCCAACGCCCGGTGCGGCCGGCGCAGGTTTGCACCTCGTCGGCGATCAACAAAATGCCGTGCTGATCGCAGATTTGACGCAGGCGCTGCACCCATTCGATGGGCGCGATGTGGAAGCCGCCTTCGCCTTGCACGGGCTCCAGCAAGATGGCGGCCACGCGGCTGGGCTCGATGTCGGCCTTGAAGAGGTGTTCGATGGCGTAGAGCGAGTCTTCGATGCTCACCCCGTGGCGTGGGCTGGGGAAGGGCGCGTGGTAGACCTCGGCCGGGAAGGGGCCGAAGGACTTTTTGTAGGGCGAGACCTTGCCGGTCAGCGCCAAGCCCATCATCGTGCGGCCATGAAAACCGCCGCCAAAGGCGATCACCCCAGGGCGGCCGGTGGCGGCGCGGGCGATCTTGATGGCGTTTTCCACCGCCTCAGCGCCCGTGGTCATGAAAAAGCTCTTCCAGTGGATGCGCTGTTCGCCCTCGGCGGTTGCACCCGGGGCGCGGGCGTTGAGCTTTTCGGCCAGTGCCACATAGGGCTCGTAAGCCAGCACTTGGAAGCAGGTATGGGTGTAGTGCGCCAGCTGAGCTTGGACGGCGGCCACCACGGCGGGGTGGCGATGCCCACTGTTCAGGACGGAGATGCCGCCAGCAAAGTCGAGATAGCGTTGGCCCTCGACGTCCCAAACCTCGGCGTTGTCGGCGTGCTGCACAAAGATCTCGTGCGTCTGGCCCAAGCCCGCAGGCAATGCAGCGCGGCGGCGAGCCATCAGTTCAGCGTTGGTGGAAGGGGTGCTTGAGACGCTTGTTGTTGTGGACATGATGGAAAGCCGGTGGTGTGACGGCCGGTGGTTGAGGTGGATGTCGGTGTTCTTGTGTGGATCTTGCGTGGATTCTGCCCAAGATGGTGGCCGGTAGAATCGCCGCCATTCCATCATCCGACGCAGTGACCCGCCGCCCAAGCGCTGGGAACCCCATGAAAGCTTCAGAAATCCGTTCGACCTTCCTGAATTTCTTCGCCTCCAAGGGCCACCAGATCGTGGCGTCCAGCCCCGTGGTCCCGGGCGACGACCCGACCTTGCTGTTCACCAACGCCGGGATGAACCAGTTCAAGGACGTGTT
This sequence comes from Leptothrix toolikensis (SeqCode), assembly GCF_057922285.1. Classification (NCBI taxonomy): domain Bacteria; kingdom Pseudomonadati; phylum Pseudomonadota; class Betaproteobacteria; order Burkholderiales; family Sphaerotilaceae; genus Leptothrix; species Leptothrix toolikensis (SeqCode). The sequence goes on along the minus strand of NZ_JBYSVC010000134.1, from coordinate 864 downwards.
CCTTGGCTTTGACAAGCGGCCCTACACGCGCGCCACCAGCAGCCAAAAGTGCATCCGCGCCGGCGGCAAGCACAACGATTTGGATAACGTGGGTTACACCGCGCGGCACCACACGTTTTTCGAGATGCTGGGCAACTTCAGCTTCGGCGACTACTTCAAGCACGACGCCATCAGCTATGCGTGGGAGCTGCTGACGGTGCATTTCAAGCTGCCGAAAGACAAGCTCTGGGTCACGGTTTACTCGGAAGACGACGAGGCCTACGACATCTGGCACAAGGTGGTCGGCGTGCCGGCCGAGCGGATCATCCGCATCGGCGACAACAAGGGCGGACGCTACATGTCCGACAACTTCTGGATGATGGGCGACACCGGCCCCTGCGGCCCCTGCACCGAAATCTTCTTTGACCACGGTGAAGGCATCCCCGGCGGCCCACCGGGCAGCCCAGAAGAAGACGGCGACCGCTACATCGAGATCTGGAACAACGTCTTCATGCAATTCAACCGCACCGAAGACGGTGTGATGCATAAGCTGCCCAAGCCCTCGGTCGATACCGGCATGGGTCTGGAGCGCATCACGGCGGTGCTGCAACACGTACATGCCAACTACGAGATCGACTTGTTCGTGGCCCTGCTGGCAGCGGCCAAGTCGGCGGTGGAATCAGCGGGTGGGGTGGATGTCGATCCAGCCTCGCCGAGCTTGAAGGTTATCGCCGACCACATCCGCGCGTGCTCCTTCACCATCGTCGATGGCGTGATCCCGGGCAACGAAGGTCGCGGCTACGTGCTACGCCGCATCGCCCGCCGCGCCATCCGCCACGGCTACAAGCTCGGTGCCCGCACGCCGTTCTTCCACAAAATCGTGGC
>NZ_JBYSVC010000133.1:0-3829 GCF_057922285.1 Leptothrix toolikensis (SeqCode) | reverse complement strand
CTTGGGAGCGGCGCAAGAGGCGGCCATGGCGACAAGCACGCCTTGGCCCGAGGCTCGCTGGTGGCAGAGCTACGGCGACAGCGAACTGAATCGCTTGGTCGAACAAGCCTTGGCGCAGCAACCCAGCTTGCACATCGTCGAGGCGCGTTGGCAACAAGCCCAAGCAGCCGTGGACAGCAGTCGTGCGGTGCGTGGCCCGCAAGTCAACGCCTCGCTGGACATGACGGACCAGCGTTATAGCGAGAACGGCCTGATCCCCAAACCCTTGGCCGGCACGATCCAGTGGAACAACAACGCCCAGATCGGTTTGGGCTGGGAGCTGGATCTCTTTGGCCGACAACAAGCGGCGCTCGAAGCCAGTCTGGGCCAGCAGCGCGCCGCCCAAGCTGAAGCCCAAGCGGCACAAGTCTTGCTGGCCAGTCAAGTCACGCAGCAATACCTGCAACTGGCCCGACTCCTGACGCTGCGTGAGCTGAGCGCAGAAGGCTTGCGCCAACGCGCGCAGATGCAGACCTTGGTCGCTCAACGCATCAAGGCCGGCTTGGACACAGAAGTCGAGCTGCGCCAAACCGAGGGACTGATCGCGCAAACGCGGGTCGAGTTGGCCCAAGGAGATGACGCGGCCCAGCGCGCCCGCCACGCCTTGGCGGAGTTATGTGGTCTGGGGCCGGCGTCTTTAGCAAGCTTGAGCCCGCGCTTGGACCGCCTGCACGCACCCGCCCTGCCGCAAGACAACACCGGACTACCAGCTGACTTGCTGGGTCGGCGCGCTGATTTGGTCGCGCAACGCTGGCGCGTTGAAGCAGCAGGACATGAGGTGGAGGCAGCGCGTGCGCAGTTTTATCCGAACGTGAACTTGATGGCCTTTGTCGGCTTGTCGAGTCTCGGCTTGGCTCACTTTGTGCAAGCGGGCTCACTCACCTACGGTGCTGGACCGGCTGTGCGCCTACCCCTGTTTGACGGCGGACGGCTGCGCGCCAACTTGGGCGTGCGCCGGGCTGAAGTCGATGCGGCCACCGAGGCCTACAACGCCACCTTGTTGCACGCCTTGCGCGAAGTCGCCGACGAACTTGGCAGCTTGCAGTCGCTGGAGCAGCAAAGTCAGGCCCAGATCCAAGCCACGCAAGCTGCTGAAGCCGCTCAAAGCTTGGCCACGCAGCGCTATCAGGCCGGTTTAGGCAGCTTCATCACGGTCCTGAACGTGCAAACCAACGTCCTGAACCAACGTCGCGCCTCGGCGGAGCTCCAAGCCCGGCAACTCAGCGCTTCGGTGGCTTTGAGCCGAGCACTCGGCGGCGGTTATCAACTTTCTTCCACGGTCCCCACGGCCGCCCAGCCATGACACAAAAACGCAAACCCGCCCTGTTGGCAGCCACCGGCTTGACCTTGGTCGCCGCGCTGGGCTACGGCTTGTACTGGACGATGTTTGAGCGCCATGTCGAGTCCACCGACAACGCCTACGTCCAAGCCCCCATCGTGCAAATCACCCCGCAAGTCGCGGGCACCGTCGTGGCTGTGCTGGTGGAAGACACGGCGCAGGTCCAAGCGGGTCAGGTGTTGGTCAAGCTTGATGCCACCGACGCCCAGCTAGCGCTAGGCCGAGCCGAGGCTCAGCTGGCCCAAACCATCCGCGAGCTTGGCGCGCTCAGCACCAACAACGCCGCCTTCACCGCCAACATCAAACTGCGCGAGGCCGAAGCCGGCCGGATGCAAGCCGAAGTAGCTCGCGCTGCGGACGATGTGAGTCGCCGCCAGCCCTTGGTCACCACCGGCGCGGTCAGCGCTGAAGAACTCAAGCACGCCGAAGCCGCGTTGAACAGCGCCCGCAGCGCCCTGGTCAGCGCGCAATCCGCCCTCTCGGCCGCCCGTGAACAAGCGGCCAGCAACCGCGTGTTGACCGATGGCACGCCGCTGGACAAGCACCCCCAAGTCGAGCGCGCCCGGGCTGCGGTTGAAGAAGCCAAGCTGGCCTTGCAGCGCACCGAACTGACGGCCCCTGTCACGGGCCAAGTCGCCAAGCGCACCGTACAACTCGGGCAGCGCATCGCCGCTGGTGCGCCCTTGATGGCGGTGATTCCGCTCGATCAAGTCTGGGTCGAGGCTAACTTCAAGGAAGTGCAACTGCGCCAAATGCGCATCGGCCAGCCCGTGCATCTGCGCTCCGACCTGTACGGCAACCCGGTCGAATACCACGGCAAGGTGGTGGGTTTGGGTGCCGGCACGGGCGCAGCCTTTGCCCTGCTACCAAGTCAAAACGCCACCGGCAACTGGATCAAAGTGGTGCAGCGCGTGCCGGTGCGCATCGCTTTGGAGCCCAAAGAACTGCTTGAGCATCCGCTGCGCGTGGGCTTGTCGATGGAAGTCAGCGTGGATGTCGGCCCACAGAAAGCTCAGCCATGAGTTCAGCCGCACCGGCCCGGCCGGTTTTTGCGCCGCTTGAAGGGCGTGAACGCATGCTTGGCACCGTGGCCTTGTCCTTGGCCACCTTCATGAACGTGCTGGACTCCTCCATCGCCAACGTCTCGCTACCCGCCATTGCCGGCGACATGGGTGTGAGCCCGGCCCAAGGCACGTGGGTGATCACCTCCTTTGCGGTGGCCAACGCGATTGCTGTGCCGCTCACCGGCTGGCTCACGCAACGCTTTGGGCAGGTGCGGCTCTTCACCGCCAGCGTGCTGCTCTTTGTGCTGGCCTCTTGGCTGTGCGGACTGGCCCCCAACATCGAGTCGCTGATCTTTTTCCGGGTGCTGCAAGGCTTGGTCGCTGGGCCGATGATCCCGCTCTCCCAAACCTTGCTGCTGGCCAGTTATCCCGCTGCGATGGCGGGCACCGCCATGGCGATGTGGGGCATGACCACCTTGGTGGCCCCGGTGATGGGCCCCTTGCTGGGCGGCTGGATCACCGACAACGTCGCTTGGCCATGGATCTTCTACATCAACGTGCCCGTGGGTCTGTTTGCCGCCTCACTCACGTGGTCGATCTACCGCTCACGCGACCCCGGCCCACGTCGCATCCCGTTGGACGGGGTGGGGCTGATGCTGCTGGTGCTCTTTGTCGGTTCGATGCAGATCATGATCGACAAGGGCAAGGAGCTGGATTGGTTCCACTCGGGCGAGATCATGGCTTTGGCGGCGATAGCCGCCGCTGGTTTTGTCTTTTTCTTGGCCTGGGAGCTGACTGATGCCCACCCGATCGTGAATTTGCGGCTCTTTGCCAGGCGCAACTTCTTGATGGCCAGCGTGGCGCTTTCGGTGGCTTATGGACTGTTCTTTGGCAACGTGGTGCTGCTGCCGCTGTGGTTGCAGCAATGGATGGGCTACACCGCCACATGGGCCGGCATGGTCACGGCCCCGGTGGGGTTGCTGGCCATCGTGTTCTCGCCGTGGGTGGGCAAGAACATTGGCAGGATTGATCCCCGCAAGCTCGCCACTTTTGCTTTTCTGGGCTTTGCGCTGGTGCTGTGGATGCGCTCCAACTTCAACACCGAAGCCACGGTGATGGTGATCCTGATCCCGACCATCCTCCAAGGGGTGGCGGTGGCGTTTTTCTTCATCCCTTTGCAAGCCATCATCTTCAGCGGTCTGACCCCTGATCAATTGCCCGGCGCGTCAGGGCTATCCAACTTTGTGCGCATCACCGCTGGCGCGGTCGGCACGTCGATGTTCACCACGTTTTGGGAAAGCCGCAGTGCCCTGCATCACGCGCACTTGAGCGAGGCGGTGAACCCGAGCAATCTCACGGCGGTGCAAACCTTGGCGCAACTCTCAAGCGCGGGCCTGAGCCCCGAACAAGCTGCGGCCAGTCTGAATCGCCTCATCGACCAGCAAGC
>NZ_JBYSVC010000132.1:0-3829 GCF_057922285.1 Leptothrix toolikensis (SeqCode) | reverse complement strand
TGGTCTCGATCCTGACCGTGCTCATGTTCTTGGGCGGCTGGCTCTCGCCGTTTGCTGCGCTCGATTTCATTCCGGGCTGGATCTGGCTGGCCATCAAGACCTTCGTCGTCGTGACCATGTTCTTGTGGATTCGCGCCACTTTCCCGCGCTACCGCTATGACCAGATCATGCGTTTGGGCTGGAAGATCTTTATTCCGATCACCTTGGTGTGGTTGCTCGTGGTGGGTCTGTGGATGCAGACGCCTTGGAATATCTGGAAGTGATCCGGCCCGCAGGGATTTCGGAATAGGAAGACACACACATGTTCTCAGTGGCCACCGTCAAGGATTTTCTATCGAGCTTCATGCTCTTGGAGTTGTTCAAGGGCTTGAAGTTGACCGGGCGGTATTTTCTGAAACCCACGATCACCGTGCAGTTTCCGGAAGAAAAAACGCCGATCAGCCCGCGTTTTCGCGGTCTGCATGCGCTGCGTCGCTATGACAACGGTGAAGAGCGTTGCATCGCTTGCAAGCTGTGCGAGGCGGTTTGTCCCGCCATGGCCATCACCATCGAGTCAGAGCAGCGTGCGGACGGCAGCCGTCGCACCACGCGCTACGACATCGATTTGACCAAGTGCATCTTCTGCGGCTTCTGCGAAGAAAGCTGCCCGGTCGATTCGATCGTCGAGACGCACATCTTTGAATACCACGGCGAAAAGCGCGGCGATCTTTACTTCACCAAGGACATGCTGCTTGCGGTCGGTGATCGCTACGAAAAAGAAATTGCCGCCAACAAGGATGCGGACGCCAAGTACCGCTGAGACGACATGGACACGACCACCGCGCTTTTCTATACCTTCTCGGCTGTGCTGCTGTTTGCCGCGTTTCGCGTCATCACAGCGCGCAGTCCGGTCCACGCAGCCCTCTACCTTGTGCTGGCTTTCTTCAACGCCTCCGGCGTTTGGATGCTGTTGCAAGCTGAATTCCTGGCCCTTTCCTTGGTGCTGGTCTACGTTGGTGCCGTGATGGTGCTGTTTTTGTTCGTGGTGATGATGTTGGACATCAACATCGACACGCTGCGCGAAGGCTTCTGGCGGCATTTCCCCTTGGCGGGTTTTGTCGGCGCGATCATCTCGGTCGAAATGGCCTATGTGTTGGTGCGCGGCTTCCATGTCTCGACCCCGCATCCCTTTGACGCTGCGGCGCTCAAGTTGGGCAACACCAAGATGCTCGGCATCGAGATCTACACCACGTATCTCCTGCCTTTGCAAATGGCCGCCGTTTTGCTTCTGGTGGCGATCATTGCAGCCATTGCCTTGACCCTGCGGCATCGCAAGGACAGCAAGGCCATGCAGGTCTCCGAACAGCTCAAGGCTCGCAAGGCCGACCGCGTGCGCATCGTCAAGATGGACGCCGAGCGTGACATCGCAGCATCGAAAGGACCCGCAGCATGACGCTCGCGCTTGGCCATTACCTGTCGCTCGGGGCGATTTTGTTCGCCCTGTCGGTGATCGGCATCTTCCTTAATCGCAAGAACCTGATCGTGCTGCTGATGGCCATTGAGCTGATGCTGCTGGCGGTCAACCTCAATTTCGTCGCCTTCTCCCACTACTTGGGGGACATGGCCGGACAGGTGTTTGTGTTCTTCATCCTGACGGTGGCGGCGGCTGAATCAGCCATTGGGCTGGCCATCTTGGTCGTGTTGTTCCGCAACCGCTCGACCATCAACGTTGATGAACTCGACTCGCTGAAGGGCTGAGGCCAAGAGGAAACCAGACACATGTCGCAGCTCTCGCAATCAACCTTGCTCACTATCGCCCTGGCCCCGCTGGCCGGGTCGATCATCGCCGGCCTGTTTGGCAAACAGGTGGGACGTCGTGGGGCCCACATCGCCACGATCTTGGGTGTGCTGATCGCCTTTGTGCTTTCGGCCCTGACCTTGTTCGATGTGCTGGGTGGCGCACGCTTCAACCAGACCATCTATGAATGGATGGTGGTGGGCAGCCTCAAGATGGAAGTCGGTTTCCTCGTCGATGGTCTGACCGCGATGATGATGGTGGTCGTCACCTTCGTCTCGCTGATGGTCCATATCTACACCATCGGCTACATGGAAGAAGACGACGGCTATCAGCGCTTCTTTTCGTACATCTCGCTCTTTACCTTCTCGATGTTGATGCTCGTCATGAGCAACAACTTCCTCCAGCTCTTCTTTGGCTGGGAAGCGGTGGGCTTGGTGTCGTACCTGCTGATCGGTTTCTGGTTCAAGCGTCCGACGGCGATCTTTGCCAACATGAAGGCCTTCTTGGTCAATCGTGTCGGTGACTTCGGCTTTATTTTGGGCATTGGTCTGATCGCGGCCTATGCCGGCACGCTCGACTATGTGGAGACCTTTGCCAAGGCCGGTGAATACGCCAAGCTGGGTTTCCCCGGCACGCAGTGGACGCTCATCACGGTGACCTGCATTTGCTTGTTCATCGGTGCGATGGGCAAGTCGGCGCAGTTCCCGCTGCACGTCTGGCTGCCTGACTCGATGGAAGGCCCGACCCCGATCTCGGCGTTGATCCACGCCGCCACCATGGTGACGGCCGGTATCTTCATGGTCGCGCGCATGAGCCCGCTGTTTGAGCTCTCGGACACCGCGCTGAATTTCATCTTGATCATCGGCTCGATCACGGCGCTCTTCATGGGCTTTCTGGGCATCATCCAGACCGATATCAAGCGCGTGGTGGCGTACTCGACGCTCTCGCAGCTCGGCTACATGACCGTGGCGCTGGGGGCTTCGGCCTACTCGGTGGCGGTGTTCCACTTGATGACGCACGCGTTTTTCAAGGCGCTGCTGTTCTTGGGCGCGGGCTCGGTGATCATCGGCATGCACCATGACCAAGACATCCGCAACATGGGCGGTCTGCGTAAGTACATGCCCATCACATGGATCACCTCCTTGGTGGGTTCGCTCGCGCTGATTGGTACACCGTTCTTCTCGGGTTTTTATTCGAAAGATTCGATCATCGAAGCCGTCCATGCCAGCCATCTGCCGGCTGCGCCTTGGGCGTATGCGGCAGTGGTGATCGGCGTGTTTGTCACGGCCTTCTACTCGTTCCGTATGTATTTCTTGGTCTTCCACGGCAAGGAAAACTTCCACCACAAGCCGTTCCCGGGTGAGCACGACGCCCATGACGACCATGGTCATGGTCACGACCACACACCGCATGAATCGCCTTGGGTGGTGACCGTGCCGCTCGTCTTGCTGGCCATCCCGTCGCTGCTTATTGGCTACGTGACCATCGGCCCGATGTTGTTCGGTGACTTCTTCAAGGACTCGATCCTTATCAACGCTGAGGCGCATCCCGCCATGCATGAATTGGCGCATGAGTTCCATAGCGCAGCGACGATGGCCATGCATGCGCTCACCACCCTGCCGTTCGCGCTGGCTCTGGGCGGTGTGGTCATGGCGTATGTGTTTTACATGGTCAACCCGGCGATCCCGGCGGCTTTGCATCGCACTTTGAGGCCGTTGGTGACCTTGCTGGAGAACAAGTACTACATGGATGCCTTCAACGAGCGGGTGCTCGCTGCTGGGTCGCGCCTGCTGGGTCGCGGTCTGTGGAAGGTTGGCGACGTGGCCTTGATCGACGGTTTGATCATCAATGGTTCCGCCAAGGCCGTGGGTTGGTTGGCGCAGATCGTGCGTCTGTTCCAAACCGGCTACATCTATCACTACGCCTTGGTCATGCTGGTCGGCGTGTTCGCGCTGATGACCTGGTTCATCTTGGTGCATCGCTGAGCGCAAGGGTTACGACGTCATGGCTTATCTTTCGCTTTCGATCTGGCTGCCGATTGCTTTCGGTGTT
>NZ_JBYSVC010000131.1:0-3833 GCF_057922285.1 Leptothrix toolikensis (SeqCode) | reverse complement strand
GTGCGCGGTTTCAACGATGATGCGGGCCTGCACCATTCTCGAATCTCGAAGACAGGAGTGATCCATGAGCACGATCTATGACCTCGGGTTGCCCAAGACGGCGGCCAATTTTGTGGCGCTGTCGCCGGTGAGTTTTGTCGAGCGCAGCGCTGAGGTTTTTGGCGACTTGCCCGCTGTGATCCATGGCACTCGGCGCTACACCTGGGCTCAAACCCGGGACCGCAGCGCGCGGCTGGCAGCGGCCCTGCGCGCCATGGGTGTTGAGCGCGGCAGCACTGTGAGCGTGATGCTGCCCAACACGCCCGAGATGATCGAGGCGCACTACGCCGTGCCCGCTCTTGGCGCGGTGCTCAATACCCTCAACACCCGACTAGATGCCTCTTTGCTGGCTTGGCAGTTGAACCACTGCGAAGCCCACGTGCTGATCACCGACAGCGAATTTGCGCCGGTGATGGACAAGACCTTGGCGCTACTTAAGAGCGTGCATGGCCGTGATGTGATCGTCATCGACGTCTGCGATAGCGAATTTGCTGGCGAGCACGCCTGCTTGGGCCAGCATGAATATGAAGAGTTGTTGGCTGAATACGCGCCCTTGGTCCGACTCGAAGGCCCGGCTGACGAGTGGGATGCCATTGCCGTGAGTTACACCAGCGGCACCACCGGCGATCCTAAAGGTGTCGTGACCCACCACCGGGGGGCTTACTTGAACGCGGTGAGCAATGCGGCGACGTGGACCATGCCGCACTTCCCGGTCTATCTGTGGACGCTGCCGATGTTCCATTGCAACGGCTGGTGCTTCCCGTGGACCCTCGCCATGTTGGGCGGCACCCATGTGTGCCTGCGCAAGGTCGATGCCAAGCTCATTTTGGAGGCGATGGCCGACCACCAAGTGGATCACTACTGCGCCGCACCCATCGTTCACAGTTTGTTGATCAACGCGCCGGCTGAGTTGCGCGTGGGCCTTGGCAAGGTGCGTGGTTTGGTGGCGGGTGCCGCACCACCGGCGGCGATGATCGAAGGCATGGCGCGCATCGGCTTTGATTTAACCCATGTCTACGGGCTGACCGAGGTCTATGGCCCGGCGGCGGTGGCGGTGCAGCGCCCCAGTTGGGCAAGCGCATCCATCTCAGAGCAAGCACGCCTCAATGGTCGTCAAGGGGTGCGTTATGCGCTTCAAGAAGGCATGACGGTGATGGATCCCGAGTCGATGGCTGAGGTTCGGGCCGATGGTGCGCACATGGGTGAAATCATGTTCCGGGGCAACATCGTCATGAAGGGCTACTTGAAGAACCCGGGTGCAACCGCAGCTTCCTTTGCGGGTGGCTGGTTTCATACCGGCGATTTGGCGGTCATCGAGCCAGATCGCTACGTCAAGATCAAGGACCGCAGCAAGGACATCATCATTTCGGGCGGCGAGAACATTTCTTCACTCGAAGTTGAAGATGCGCTCTATCGCCATCCCGCCGTCACCGCCTGCGCTGTGGTCGCCAAGCCAGATCTCAAATGGGGCGAGGCCCCGCTGGCTTATGTGGAACTGGCTTTGGGGGCCAGCGTCAGCGCCCAAGAACTGATCGCGCACTGCAAGTTACTGCTTGCGGGCTACAAGGTGCCGCGCGAGATCCGCTTCGAGCCGATCCCGAAAACTTCAACCGGCAAGATTCAAAAGTTTCAGCTGCGCGAGCGCGCCAAATCGAACGCAGCCCTCGGTTAAGTTAAGTCGTCTTTTTGGCCTTGCGCGCCGCCCAGCGCGCGCGCATGTTGCGCCACAGGCCGGCCGGGGTCAGGATGTGTTCTAGCTTGAAGTGCTTGATCAGCTTGCGCTTCACGATCTCCTTGATCAGCCACTGAAGCGGGTTGGCGATGATCTTGGCGATGAACTTTTGAATCAGCGAGAACACGACTTTCAGCAACGATCCGGTCGTGCCACCGACCCCACCCGCCGTGGTCGCCGCAGTGCCTGCGACGGCGATGGCGGCACCCCCGACGGTGGTGACACCCGCCATGACCATGCCAATACCGATCACCACGGCCGCAGCTACCGCAGCGGTGGCAGGGGTAATGTGCTTGATTTGGTCCATCAAGCCCGAGGCCTCCGAGGCCGCTACCGCTTGAGATGGGGCGGGGGCTGAAGGTGGCGTTGGAGCGACTGAGGGGGTGGAGGCTGGCGCTTCGGGCGGTGCTGCTGGGGTGGAAGCGGGTGGTTCCGGTTCAGGTGCGGCGGCCGGCGGCGGTTGAACCACCTCGGGCTCCCGCACTTGGACCTTGGGGGGCGGCGGCTGTTTGACCTCCACCGATGGTTTAACCACGGGCGGCGGCGGGACAGAGGGTGCTGAGGCGGCGGGAGGTTCCTCGACGGCAACGACCAGAAGATCATCCAGCCCCCGAGCGGCGGGTACGGTCGGCGGGCTCACCGCGCGCCGCAGTTGATCCCGAGCACCGCTCGGCGGGCCATCCACGCCCCACTGGAGATTCAGGGAGCTATCTTGGGCTTGAGTGGTCGTTGTGGCCACCAAGCCAAGCCATACGCCGAGCAACAGGGCGCGGGTAAAAAACGAGCGATTCATCATGCGGTGAGTGGTGGAGAGACGAAGCCGTCGTCAGAACGCTTGTGTCAGATTCAGCCAGAGGCGTGGTGCGGTGTCGATGGTTTTCCAAGCCAACTGCGTGGTGAGTCGCATTTTGGGCAGCGGTCGCAGTTCGAGACCCACGCCGAGGCTCTCACGATTGAACCAGTTGACGCTCCAAGCCGGGGCTTGATTCAGTACGCCCCAGCCGATGTCGCCAAAGGCGTAGCCGTCCACATAGGTGCTGGTGCGGCGTATTTCGGCACTGGCCACCAAACCGGTGTCCACCCGAGCGTCGTTCATGTCGTAGGCCCGCACGGCCTGCGACCCACTCAGCAGCAGTTGTTCCGAGCGCGCCAACGAACGGTCGGCCCATTGCGCATCGGTCCGGGTGGTGACGTTCCAATGCGGATCAAGGTGTGCGGCCAACGCCCAGCGGCTCGCCAGCAGCAGAAACGGCCCCGTACTGACGGTGCTATCGGCGGGGTCCGAGCTGACGCTGGTGTATCCAGCGGTGATGCTGCCCTCAAAGCTTTGACGTTGATTGAGGCTATGGCGCTGGTCGCTCCAGCCGAGTGTGAGCGTCTCGACCGCATGATCAGCGATCAGCGTATCGGTCTGATCGTGATAGCTGCGCAAGGCCAATCGGCTAGAGAGCCTCGTGGTACGACCGGGCTGGCGCAGCAAGTTGATCGCCGCATCGACCGCCACCATGGCGGCACGGCCATGCTGGAGCACCGGCGGCATGTCGATGTTTTGCGCTGGCTGCGGGTCCAGGGTGTATTCAAGATAGGCCAAATCCAACCCGGCGCTCATGCCATCGGCCTGTTGGCTGAAGGTGGCTTGACTGCGGTAGTTGCCCTGGCCCATGGCGGTCAGGCGGGTGGTCAAGCTGGTACCGATCGCACCGGCGTGACGCCAGACCAGCAGCGCTTCACCTTGGCCGGGTTCGTTGGGCAGCAAGGCCACGTTGCTCACCCCGACTTGACCGACCAAGCGGGTCTCACGCTGCGCATACAAACTCAGATCGGTGCGGCCCGGTTCTTGGCTTGGCGTCAACACGATGCGACTGCGCACCCCCGGTAACTCGGCCAAAGCCAGCAGGTCTTGCTCCAGGGCATCCAGTCGCAATGGCTGGCCGGTTTGCTGATGGAGATAGGGCCGCAGATCGTCGGCATCGTCGGGGCGGTCTGTAACCACGTTGATTTGCCCCACCTGGCCTTCGCTGACGACGAATTCAACGATGCCGCCACGCACTTGCTGAACGGG
>NZ_JBYSVC010000130.1:0-4097 GCF_057922285.1 Leptothrix toolikensis (SeqCode) | reverse complement strand
GCCAGATGATCGAGTACCAGCTCAAAGAAGAGCTCTACAACTGGCGCGCCGATGTGCGCCCGGACGTGCTGGGCAAGTTCGACGAAAGCGAGGGCGATCACAGCGGCGGCGAGTGGTCGCAGGCCGACCCGAGCCAGCACTGGTTGCTACGCGCCCAAGCCGATCTGAACCCGGCCCTGATCGCGCGCGCCATCGCCAAGCGCCTGATCCGCCTCGGGGTGGACCGCGACTTGGAGCGCCACTTGAGCGAACGCTTGAGCCAGATCGAGGCCCGCCAGCGCCAGCTGGAGCACGCCAGCCAGCACAGCCCCGGCGAGCGCCCGGCGTGGTTTTGCTCAGGCTGCCCGCACAACACCTCCACCCAAGTGCCCGAGGGCTCACGCGCCTTGGCCGGCATCGGCTGCCATTACATGGTGACGTGGATGGACCGGCGCACCAGCACCTTCACGCAGATGGGCGGAGAAGGCGTGCCGTGGGTCGGCCAAGCGCCCTTCACCCGCGAGCGACATGTGTTTGCCAACTTGGGCGACGGCACCTACAGCCACTCCGGCCTGCTCGCCATCCGCCAAAGCTTGGCCGCTGGGGTGAACATCACCTACAAGATTTTGTTCAACCACGCGGTGGCGATGACCGGCGGCCAAGCGGTGGAAGGCGGCATGGACGTGGCCGCCATGAGCCGCGAGCTCGACGCCGAAGGCGTGCGCCGGATCGTGATCGTGACCGACGATCCGGCCAAATATGCCGACCCCGCGCTGCGCCGCCAACTGGCCCCCGGCACGCGCATCCACCCGCGCGAAGCCCTCGACGCCCTGCAACGCGAGCTGCGCGAGCTGCCCGGCTGCACCGTGCTGATCTACGACCAAAGCTGCGCCAACGAAAAACGCCGCCGCATCAAGCGTGGCCTGCAAGCCGAAACCCCCCGGCAGGTGCTGATCAACACAGCGGTTTGCGAAGGCTGCGGCGACTGCTCGGTGCAAAGCAACTGCCTGAGCATCGAGCCGGTCGAAACCCCCTTCGGCCGCAAACGGCGCATCAACCCCAGCAGCTGCAACAAGGACTTCTCTTGCCTGCGCGGCTTTTGCCCAAGCTTTGTGACGATCGAGGGCGGGACACCTCGGGGGAAAACCGTTCAAACCCTTCGACCTTCATCACCCCCGATGCCCGAACCCACCCTGCCGCCGCTGACCCAGGCTTGGGGCTTGGTGGTGGCCGGCATCGGCGGCACGGGGGTGATCACGCTCGGTCAAGTGCTGGGCATGGCGGCGCACCTTGAAGACAAAGCGGTGATCGTGCAGGAGGCCTCGGGGTTGGCGCAAAAAGGCGGGGCAACGTGGAGCCATGTGCAACTCGCCGCCCAACCCGACCAGCTCCACACCACCAAGGTCGATCTGGGCCAAGCCGACGTGGTGCTGGCGGGCGACGCCATCGTCGCGACCCGGCACGACACCTTGGGCGTGATGGCGCTGGGGCGCACCCACGTCGTCTTGAACCGCCACGCCACGCCCACGGCCACCTTTACCCAAGACGCCGATTGGCACTACCCCGACGCCGCGTGCGAAACCGCCTTGCGGGCAGCGGTCGGGGCCGAGCAGCTCAGCGGTTTTGACGCCGACACCCAAGCCAGCCAAGTGCTGGGGGACGCGATCTACAGCCTGCCGATGCTGCTGGGCTACGCGTGGCAGCGGGGTTGGATCCCGTTGCAGCGCGCTTCCATCTTGCAAGCCATCGCCTTGAACGGCGTCCAAGTCGAGGCCAACAGCGCAGCATTTGAGGAAGGTCGGCGCTGTGTTGAACCCGATGGACACCGGCCTGACACCCCCGGCTGGCAGCCGATCACGCTGGCGCTGCGACCCAAGCTCGACGCGCTGATGGCCCAGCACCACGCCTTTTTGTGCGCTTACCAAAATGCGGCCTACGCCGACACCTACCTTGAGCTGGTGCAGCGGGTGCGCGCCACGGAGGCCTTGCACCTGCACACAGCCGCCGATGACCACGGTCACGCCACGCGCCTCACTGAAGCGGTGGCGCGCGGCTGGTTCAAGCTGCTGGCCAGCAAGGACGAATTCGAGGTCGCGCGGCTCTTGACCGACCCCGCCTTTGAGGCCCAGATCCGTGCGCAAGTCGAGGGCCACTACCGCGTGGTGCATCACTTGGCCATTCCCTTGCTGGGCAGCGTCAAGCGAAGCTACGGCGCGTGGATGCACACCGCCTTGCGCCTGCTGGCGGGGCTGCGCGGCGTGCGCGGCACGTGGCTTGACCCCTTCCGCTTCAGCCCCGAGCGGCGCTTGGAGCTGCAACTGCGCCGCGACTACCGCGCCGCCATCGAAGCCGTGCTGCTGGAGCTTGGCCGACACCCTGATCGCATCGCTTTGGCGCTCGAAATCGCCCGCATGCCCGACAAGCTGCGCGGCTACGGCCACATCCGCCAACGCCACTGGTCTGAGCTGCAACCGCGCTGGCAAAGCTTGCTCGCCGAATTACGGGAAAACCCTTGCTGAGCTTCTATGATGGGGGTCTCTTTACCCCCACCGTGACGGCACCGAGCACCATGTCGAGCAGCACAGACAACAGCACAGACAAGAGCACCAACAGTGATTGGCTCGAAAACCACCCTTACGACGAGCTGCAAATCGGGCAAAGTGCTCGCTTGGTGCGCACCCTCACCCAAGCGGATATCGCCGCCTTTGCGGCCCTGAGCGGCGACGTCAACCCGGCCCACTTGGACCCGGACTATGCCGAAGGCACCTTCTTGCATGGCGTGGTGGCGCATGGTTTGTGGTCGGCTGGGCTGATCTCGGCGCTGCTGGGCACACAGTTCCCTGGCCCCGGCACGATCTACATCAGCCAAACGCTCAACTTCACCGCCCCAGTGCGCATCGGCGACACCTTGGCGGTGCGGGTCACGGTGCTTGAAAAGCGCAGCCACCACCACGTGCTGCTGGGCTGCGAAGTGAACAACCAGCGCGGCGAAGGCGTGCTGCGCGGTGAGGCTTTGGTCAAAGCGCCGGATCGCAAGATCCGCCTGCCCCGGCCCACCTTGCCGCGCATGCAGATCTTTGACCCCGATGCGCGCTTGCATGCCTTCCTCGCGCCCTTGGCCAGCTTGCCCAGCGTGCGCTGCGCGGTGGTGCATCCCTGCGACATCGAATCGCTGCGCGGCGCGGTCGAAGCTGCTGAGCTCGGGCTGATCATCCCGGTGCTGATCGCCCCAAGAGCGCGCCTTGAAGCCTTGGCGGCTGAGGGCGGTTTGGATCTCACGGGCTTGCAGATCGAAGACGTGGCCCACAGCCACGCCGCCGCCCAACGCGGTGTGGCCATGGCCGCCGCTGGCGAAGTGGCCGCTTTGATGAAGGGCAGCTTGCACACCGACGAGCTGATGCACGAGGTGATCCATTGCGCGGCGCTGCGCACCAAGCGGCGCATGTCGCACGTGTTCCACATCGACGCCCCGCTGCATGACCGCCCGCTCTTGATCACCGACGCCGCGCTCAACATCCGCCCGAACTTGGCCGAGAAGGCCGACATCGTCGCCAACGCCATTGAACTGGCCCACGCCTTGGGCTGGGCTTGCCCGAAGGTGGCGCTGCTCTCAGCCGTCGAAACCATCAACGAAAAACTGATCTCGACCTTGGACGCCGCCGCGCTGTGCAAGATGGCCGATCGCGGCCAGATCACCGGCGCGATCCTCGACGGCCCTCTTGCCTTTGACAACGCGGTGTCGCTGGAAGCGGCGCAGCGCAAGGGCATCCGCTCCGACGTGGCCGGCCAAGCCGACATCTTGGTGGTGCCCGACCTAGAGAGCGGCAACATGCTGGCCAAACAGCTCGAATACTTGGGCGGTGCATCCACCGCTGGCATCGTGCTCGGTGCCAAGGTGCCCATCGCGCTCACCAGCCGCGCCGACGGTGCCGCAGCCCGCAAGGCCTCGGCCGGTTTGGTGAAGATCTTGGCCCACTGGTTCCTGACCCATCAGCCCTGAGCCCCCAAGGAGTTTTCCCATGCCTGAAAAAAGGGTGCTGGCGGTCAACGCCGGCTCAGCCACGCTCAAGTTCGCGCTCTACCCGATCCGCGCTGGTCAAGCCGGTGCGCCGCTCAGC
>NZ_JBYSVC010000129.1:0-4334 GCF_057922285.1 Leptothrix toolikensis (SeqCode) | reverse complement strand
TCACCAACCGCATCCGGGGCTACATCACCCAAGGCGCGCAGCCGGTCAATCTGCCCTACACCCACAGCAACGGCCTGAGCTGGTCGTATGACGCGCAGTTAGACGCCTTGAAGCTCTCGACCTCCTTCGATCACCTTGACGCGCGCAACGACACCGTGGGGGCCCAGCAAGACAAGCTCTTGCCGCGCGTGGCACCGAACAGCGCCAAGCTGGCCGCCAACTGGCGGCTACATCCCGCTTGGACAGCGGGCCTGACCATGCAGGCCTACAGCGAGCGCTTTGATGACGCCGCCAACACGGTGCGTTTGGCGGGCTTTGGCACCGTGGATCTGCAAGCGCAGTGGGCGCTCAAGCCGGATTGGAGCGTGCAGACGCGCTTGAACAATCTGGCCGACAAACCGTACCAAACGGCGCTGGGCTACAACCAGCCGGGGCGGGAGTTGTACGTCTCGCTGCGTTACGCCCCGCGTTGAGATGCTGAGATGCTGAGGCGGCTGTTGTTGCTCGTTGCCCACCTGATCGGTGGGACCGTGTCGGCGGCTGAGACGCCGCCGCAACGCATCGTTTCTTTGCTGCCTTCCCTGACCGAAGCCGTCTGCGCGCTGGGTGCTTGTGATCGGCTGGTCGCCACCGATCGCTATTCCAACGCGCCAGCCCAAGTGCTGGCGCTGCCCAAGGTGGGTGGCTTGGAAGACGCGCAGATCGAGCGCATCGTCGCCCTGAAACCCGATGTGGTGCTGGCCACCCGGGCCACGCGGGCGGTTGAACGTTTGCAGGCTTTGGGCCTGAGGGTGGTGCTGATCGAGGCCACCAGCCACGCCGAAGCCCATCAGATGCTCACCCGATTGGGTGAAGTGCTGGGGCGTGCTGAGCAAGCTCAAAAGCTCTGGCAGCAGATCGAGGCTCAAGTGCAGCAAGCCGTGGCCCGCGTGCCCGCAGCGCTGCGCGGCCGCAAGGTCTACGTCGAGGTCGATGCGGGGCCTTATGCCGCTGGGCCGACCTCTTTTTTGGGCGAGACCTTGGCTCGTTTGGGCCTGCATAACATCGTGCCGGCCTCGTTTGGGCCCTTTCCCAAACTTAACCCAGAGTTTGTGGTCCGGGCGCAGCCGGATCTGATCTTGGTGATGGAACGCAGCCCCGAGGAGCTGGCGCGCCGCCCCGGCTGGGCGCAGCTGCGGGCGTTGCAACGCCAACAGGTTTGCGCCTTTGAGCGCGCGCGCTACGACATCTTGGTGCGCCCCGGTCCGCGCTTGGGCGAGGCGGCCCAGTTGCTGGCCGATTGTTTGACGACGCTTGCAGGGCGGGCCGTGCCATGAGCATGCTTGAACAAAGTCGGCGTTGGCGTCTTGCCGGCGGGCTGCTGCTCGTCAGTGGGGTGGGGCTGCTGGCCGGTTTGATCACCGGCAGCGAAGGCTGGCGTCTCAGTGGCTTGGGCGAGCTGTTCGACCCGGATCAGGCCTTGATCGTCTGGCAGATCCGCGCGCCGCGCACGTTGGGCGCGTGGCTGGTGGGCGCGCTCTTTGGTCTGGCCGGAGCCTTGGCCCAAGGCTTGTTTCGCAATCCTTTGGCCGATCCGTACCTCTTGGGCTCGGCCTCGGGCGCTTCGCTGGGGGTGGTCTTGGTGCTGGCGGGCAGCGGTTGGATGGGCGCGGCTTTTGGCGTCGAAGCGGCGGAGGTGCTGGGGCGCGTCGGTTTGGTCGGCGCAGCTTTTGGCGGGGCCTTGTTGGGCGTGATGCTGACGTTGCTGCTTTCGCGGGGCGCGCAGCACACCACCCGGCTGTTGCTGGCGGGGGTGGTGGTGGGGGTGGTGCTGGGGGCGATGAACGATCTGGTGACCATGATTTCCCCCGACGCCCTGCGCGGTAAGCAGGCTTTTTTGCTCGGCAGCACGGCTTTTCTCGGCTGGCCGAGCGTGGCGCTGCTGCTGCTGGCGCTGTTGTTCACCTTGCCCTTGGCTTGGCGCATGGCGCGGGTGCTCGATGCCTTGAGCTTGGGCGAGGAGAGTGCGGCCAGTTTGGGCTTGAACCTGCCGCGTTGGCGCGCTGCGCTGGTTGTGCTGCTGGCGCTGGCCACGGGGACCGCCGTGGCCCAAGCGGGCTTGGTGGCTTTTGTCGGTTTGGTAGCGCCGCACTTGGTGCGGCGTTTTGTCCATGCTGCGCACGGCTTTCGCTTGGTGGCCAGTGCCGCCATGGGCGGGGCGCTGCTGCTGTGGGCCGATGTGTTGGCCCGGACCTTGATCGCGCCGCAGGAGCTGCCGGTTGGGGTGCTGACCGCCGTGCTGGGCGGTTGTTATTTGCTGTGGCTTTTGCGTCGCCGGAGGTGGGCATGAAGGCTGGGCCCACGTTGAGTGTGACTGACGTGCATGTCGAGCTGGGTGGCCGCGCAGTGCTCTGCGGGGTCAGTGTGGCTTTTGAGCCCGGTTGGACCGCGCTGGTTGGACCCAACGGTGCGGGCAAATCGACCTTGCTGCGGGTGTTGGCCGGCTTGTTGCGACCCCGATCCGGCCAAGTGAGCTTGTTCGGTCAAGCCTTGGATCGCCATCCACCGGCCCAGCGCGCCCGGCAGATCGCTTGGCTGGCGCAGCAAGCCGATGACGCCGGCGGGGAGCTGAGCGTGTTTGACGTGGTGATGTTGGGCCGCTTGCCCCATGTGGGCCTGTTTGGCTCCCCGACGCTCGCTGATCGTGTCGCGGTCCAAGAAGCGATGGCGCAAACCGAATGTTTGGCTTGGCAGCACCGACCCTTGGCGGAGCTCTCGGGCGGTGAGCGCCAGCGGGTGCTTCTGGCGCGCGCCTTGGCGGTGCAAGCGCCGGTTGTGCTGCTGGATGAACCCACCACCCACCTCGATCCACCCCATCAAGTCGCCTTGGTGCGTCTGATGCGTTTGATGGGCCAGTCGGGCAGCAAATCGGCACCACGCACCACGGTGCTGAGTGTTTTGCATGAGTTGCCGCTGGCGCTGGCGGCTGATCGGCTGGTGGTGATGGCCGAAGGGCGTATCCAAGCGGTGGGGTCACGGGACGACCCGCAGGTACACGCTGCGTTGCGGGACGTGTTTGGCGGCGCGGTGCGGATCGAGCGTATCGGCACGCAGTGGACGGCTTTGCCGGAGGTGGGGTGATTTGATGACGATGGATCACTCTGCCCAACGAGCCCGGGCGGTGATGGTGCTGGGCACCACCAGCGGTGCGGGCAAGAGCTGGCTGGCCACGGCGCTGTGCCGTTGGTACGCCCGCCAAGGGTTGAAGGTGGCACCCTTCAAGGCGCAGAACATGAGCAACAACGCGCGGGTGGTACCGGGGTTGCCGGGCGAGGATGGACTCCCCGTGATGGGCGAGATCGGCAGCGCGCAGTACTTTCAAGCTTTGGCGGCTCGCTGTACGCCCGAAGTGCGCCACAACCCGGTCTTGCTCAAACCCGAACACGACACCCGCAGCCAAGTGGTGGTGCTGGGCGAGGTGCGGCGTGACTTGGGCGAGGTGCCGTGGCGCGAACGCAGTGCCGCCCTTTGGCCCCACGCCCGCGCCGCGCTAGAGGCCTTGATGCAGGACAACGACGTGGTGGTGATCGAAGGCGCGGGCTCTCCGGCCGAGATCAACCTGCATGCCAGCGATTTTGTGAACATGCGCACCGCTTTGGCCGTGAATGCTGCTTGCTTGCTGGTGAGCGACATCGACCGGGGCGGCGCTTTTGCGCATCTCTACGGCACGCATCAGTTGTTGCCCGCCCAAGAGCGGGCGCTGATTCGCGGTTTCGTGCTGAACCGCTTTCGCGGTGATGCGGCCTTGCTGGCCCCGGGGCCCGAGATGCTTCAGCAACTGACGGGCGTGCCGACGTTGGCGGTCTTGCCGATGTGGCGCGATCACGGTTTGCCGGACGAAGACGGTGTGTTCGATGAGCGCGCTCAAGGCGGTGGGGCCGTGAAGCTGCGTATCGCTGTGATCGCCTACCCGCGCATCAGCAACTTGGATGAATTCCAGCCGCTGCGCAATCTGCCGGGTGTGCGCTTGGTCTGGGCGCGCAGCGCAGCCGACGTGGACGCCGCAGACTGGATCATCTTGCCCGGCTCCAAGCACACCAGCGGTGACTTGGCGTGGCTGCGGCGTCAGCAGTTGGATCGCGCCGTGGCGCGCCACGCGGCGGCAGGGCGGGCGGTGCTGGGGATTTGCGGCGGCTTGCAGATGTTGGGTGAGGCGCTGGTCGATCCTGAGGGCGTCGAGGCGACATCCGTGGGTCTGAACGTGGACGCCAACGGTCCGGGTTTGGGCTTGCTGCCGCTGGTGACGCGCTTTGAGCCGCAGAAGCTTTTGCGTCCGGGTCGCAGCACTTTTGCGG
>NZ_JBYSVC010000128.1:0-4381 GCF_057922285.1 Leptothrix toolikensis (SeqCode) | reverse complement strand
TTAATCTCAAAATTCAACAAAAAGGATTTATCGTGTTGTGGCTAAAAAAGATATTTGGAAATAAGTCGGAAAATTCACAAGCACCCGCACCCGCACCCGCACCCGCACCCGCACCCGCACCCGCACCCGCACCCGCACCAGAAATCAATGATGAACTTGAATCGCTCAAGAGAAAACTATCAGATGCGAAGATGGCCGGATCTGTTGATGGAAAGCATTACACAGAGTATGTGGAGATCGTAAAGCAACTCAAACGCGATGGGAAAAATGACGAGGCAATCTCCCTTCTTATCAGGTTGGTTGACGCAGTTGAAGCAGAAACAAAAATCACAGAATATGGAGGTACGCCATGGTATTACGAGCAACTTGCAATTTTGTATCACGGGAAAAATCTACAGAATCAAGAAATAAAAATACTTGAGCGTTATCTTGCCTTGCCACTTACCGGAGATGTCAGTCAAGATAAACTTTTCATGAGATTACAAAAAATATTGAAAAATTCACAGGCGAATCAAAGCACCACCTCCCCCAATAAGCAATAATCTAACAGGCTGTTGAAATACTGTTTTCCCAGTGTAGACCGATCATGAATTTCTATCGGAAACCTTATGAACGAGCCGAAATTGGTCATTTTCGACAGAAAATTAATCGAATTGGACCAGCTTCATAGGCATCAACAGTTGGTTGTCAATGGCCTTTTGGGTATTTCAACAGCCTGTTAGGCATCGCAAAGCATGAAGCTCGGCGAACTCAAGTCTCTCGGCCACAACCTTGCAGATTCCTTTGCAAGTGGGATTGGTTTATTGGTCGGGGTTTATGAAATGGATGTCTTCGCTGAAGCTGCCGCATCTGACCCTAGCTATATTGAGGTTAACTTTCTAGATGCCAGTACAACAGGAAGCGCCATTTCGGCAACGCTTCAAGGTGCGATCAAAAGCTACAGAAACGCGCTCCCTGAACTTTGCAAAAAACACGGCATCGATCCCGGTCAAATTAAAACGCTCATCGCCATATTTGGCACCGACTCTGTCTACGGCCCACATTTCACGGTTTCTGTTGAGAGTATCGACGGCCGCAATTCCACAGACAGATACATTGGTTTTCCCGGGAAGCGCCTGCGCACGAGAGGTAGAAACAATTGAGCCAGCGCAGTGTTCCAGCAATGCCTAACCAGCTCCAAAGACCTCCCCATAAGTCCACTTGAGTTCACCCCTCAAGACGCATTCAATCAGCGATCAAAGGGGTGCGATGGTTTTACGTTCGGATTGGGTTTATGCCGTGCCAAAAACCGCAGACCAAAGGCACAGCACCGCAGCTCGGTGAATCGCCAAATCACCCAAGGTGGATTCATTGAGTTGTGTGGCGTCCTCATTGAGCCGCGCCCGGTGCTGGACATGGCGTAACTGCCGGTAGGCATCGGCCGCCGCGACACCAACCCCTTCGGGCAACAGGCCCAAGCGCTCGGCGCACCGCAAAAGCGCGATGTTGCCGAGGTTGTCCTGCAAAGCCGTATGGCTGGCGCTGTGCAGCAACACCAAGGTTTGGACGGCAAATTCGACGTCCATCATCCCGCCAGGGGAATGTTTGACATCGAAACGACCCGGCCGCACGGGGCGGGCTTTACGCACCTTGTCGCGCATGTCACGGATCTCGGCGTGCAAGGCCTGCGGCTCACGCTCTGCGCCCATCACCGCGCGGCGCACAGCTTCAAAACGGGGTTCAAGTTCCGCCAAACCCGCGCACCAGCGCGCCCGGGTGATGGCTTGGTGCTCCCAGGTCCAAGCGGCGTTGCTGCCGCGCTGGAGCTGATAGCGCTCGAACGCCGCCATCGAGCTGACCAACAAGCCTGAATTGCCGTTGGGCCGCAAGGCGGTGTCGATCTCGTAGAGCATGCCAAAGCTGGTTTGCAGCGACAGCCACGTCAGCAGCTTGCGCACAAAGGCGCTGTAGATCTCAGGGGCGCGCTCATCGTCATCGTCAAAAACAAACACCACATCCAGATCGCTGCCGTAGCCCAGCTCCTTGCCCCCGAGCTTGCCGTAGGCGATCACCGCCACGCGGGGCTCCTCGCGGTGCCGCTGACGCAAATGCTGCCAAGCCCAGCGGATGGCGCACTGCAAATTGGCGTCCGCCAAGGCCGAGAGGTCATCGGCCACTTGCTCAACGCTCAACTCGCCTTCGACATCGCGCACCAAAGTGCGAAAGGTTTCGGCCTGATGCGCGCGGCGCAAGGTGTCGAGCAGCTCCCCCTCATCGGCCTCGCCGGAGCGAATCCAAGCTTGGTGGCGTTCTTCCAGATCACGCTGATAAAGCACCGGATCAAAACGCTCATGCGTCAGACGCGCATCGGCCAGCTCGTCGATCACGCCGGGATGGCGCATCAAGTAGCGCATCGGCCAGCGGGCCAACCCGAGCATGCGCAGCAACCGGCCCAGCACCAGCGGCCGCTCAGCCAGCAACGCCAAGTAGCTATCGCGGCGCAACAGCGGTTCAACCCAGTCGATGAAGCGCGCCAAAGCCTCATCACCCATCTCGGGGTGTTGTTCGTATTGTTGTCGCGCCCGCATCAAGAGACGCGCCAAGCGTTGCTTGGCATCGTCACGCAGCATCGTCACGCGCGGCTGGGCCAAAAAGCGCGTCCAGCGCGCGGCCAAGTCCGGGGGCAAGCCATCGAGCAGGGCCGGGCTGTCGAGCAATATCGGTCCCTGCCCTCCGCAGCCCTTGCAGCCGCCGGTGGGTTGACGGCCGTCGTGCAAAAGCGCGTCGAACTCCGTGGCCACCAATTCGCGGTGCGCATGGAGCTGATCGAGCAGCTGGCAAGCATCGGTGGTGCAGCGCAAGCCCATCGACTGCGCGATCCAACGCAAATCGGCATCCGAGGTGGGCAGCACATGGGTTTGCTGATCGTCGAGGAACTGGATACGGTGCTCGACTCGGCGCAAGAACACATAAGCCTGCGCCAGCTTCTCGGCCGTCTCCGCTTTGATCAGGCCAACCGCCGCCAGCCGCTCCAGCGCCTTCAGGGTCGGGCGGGTACGGATCTCGGGGAACTGCCCACCACGCACCACTTGGAGCAACTGCACGATGAACTCGATCTCGCGGATGCCGCCACGCGACAACTTCACATCATTGGCGCGCTCGGGCCGACCGGCAGCACGTCGATTGGCTTCCTCGCGCACCTTGCGATGCAGCTGGCGCAAGCCCTCAAACACGCCGTAATCGAGGTAGCGGCGGTACACAAACGGCCCGACCACATCGCGCAGCGGCAGCACCCGCCCGGCTTGCACTGACGCTTGCGGTGCCACCACCCGGCTTTTGAGCCACGCAAAACGTTCCCACTCCCGGCCTTGGACGAGGAAATACTCTTCCAGCATCGCCAAACTCACCGCCGCTGGGCCAGAGTTGCCGTTGGGCCGCAAGGCCAAGTCCATGCGAAACACAAAGCCGTCTTCGGTCACATCGTCGATCAAGGCGCGCAGTTGCCGTGCCACCAAACCGAAGTACTCGTGGGCCGAGATCACGCCTGTGCCGTCACTGCGACCCGCCGTTTCGCCATCGTTTTCATAGACGTAGATCAAGTCGATGTCGGAGGAGACATTGAGCTCGCGCGCACCGAGCTTGCCCATGCCGACCACCCAGAAATCAATCACCCGGCCGGTTTCATCCAGCGGCGCACCATGGCGGGCGTCCAAGGCTGCGCGACAAGCCTGCAAGGCCAAGTCGAGCGCCACTTCGGCCAATTCGGTCATGGCCTGCGTCACGGTTTGCACCTGGGCCTGCGCCTCGATATCCAACACCGCCAAACGCTCAATGACCAATTGACGCGTCAAGCGCAGCGCCGCAGACAAACTGCGCCCTTCAGTCAGAAAGCCATCAATGCAGGTCGTGAAAGCCGCCCTGAGCGGCATCCCAGCGGGTAGGCGGTGCAGATCGGCCGCCCGGGCTCGCCGTACACGCTGCACAAAACGCGAATGCTCCGCGCGCGCCACAACGGGGGGCTCAGCAACTTCTTGGTGGGACATGCCTGTGGTCTCCTTGCATCGTTCGGGTACATCGTTCAGGTATCGTGGCTTTGATTTTCACCCAACAAGCTGGAGTCTGATCCTATGTCCCAGACCCTGAACGTGGCCGCGATCCAGATGGTATCCACCCCGGACGTGGCCGAGAACCTCGCCACCGCCACCGCTTTGGTGGCCGAGGCCGCCAGTGCCGGCGCTGAGCTGGTGCTGCTGCCCGAATATTTCTGCCTGATCGGCCACCACGACCACGACAAGCTGCGCCATGCCGAAGCCCCCGGCCACGGGCCGATTCAAGCGACGTTGTCAGCCTTGGCGCGCCAGCATCAGCTCTGGCTGATCGGCGGCACCCTGCCCTTGGCGGT
>NZ_JBYSVC010000127.1:0-4434 GCF_057922285.1 Leptothrix toolikensis (SeqCode) | reverse complement strand
CACCGCCAAGTGCTCGATCTGCTGCAAGACATCCGCCGACAAGTGCTTGAAAACGGCAGCGGCGAGCTGATCGGCCGCTTGTTGCCCGAACTGGTCGAATGGTTCAGCCAACACGCCCAAGGAGCTGACGCCGCCTTGGCGTTTCACATGAGTTCGGTCGGCTACAACACCGAAGCATGAAGATCGACCACCTGCTGCAACGTATTCTCTTGGGCGAAGACTCGACGTTGGAGCTGAAAAAACTGCTCGTGCGTGACGACGGGAAAACCATCGAACCGCATCCCGATGGGCTTTCGGACGAGCTGGCGGCCTTGGCCAATGCCAAAGGCGGGCTGATCATCTTGGGGGTGGATGACAAGAGCCGGACGATCACCGGCATTGCTTTGGCCCACCTTGACCGCGTCGAAGCTTGGTTAACGGCCCTTTGCAACGACCGCATCAAACCACCGCTGGATGTGGTCACCCACCACGTAGAACTGCCCGATGGTCACGGTGCCATGCAGCCGGTGATCGTGGTGGAAGTGCCGCAAAGCCTATGGGTACATCAAAGTGCCAACGGTTATTTTCGGCGGGTCGGACACGCCAAACGTGAACTGCCGCCCGACGCCCTGGCCCGGTTGTTTCAGCAACGCAGTCAGGCACGCATCATCCGTTTTGAAGAACAAGCCGTTCCTCGCTGCCACTTTGATGATCTCGACGCGCTGTTGTTGCGGCGTTTCATCAAACCCGATCAGGGCGATGTCTTGACACAGCTGGGGCGGCTGCATTTGCTGCAACAGAGCGACGGCGAACCCCGTCCCACGGTGGCGGGGGTGTTGCTGTGTACGCCTCAGCCGGCCCGCTGGCTACCGAGTGTCGAAATCCTCGCGGTCGCTTATGCCGGCACCCGCAATCACCCCAACGAACAGATCGATGCGCAGGATATCCAAGGTCCCCTGGATCGACAGATCCTGGATGCTTTCCATTTTGTACGGCGCAATATGCAAACGGTGGCCCGCAAGCCTTTGGGACGCGTGGATTACCCGCAATACCACTTGGGGGCCGTGTTTGAAGCCATCGTCAATGCGGTGGCGCACCGCGATTACTCGATGCACGCCCAGCGGATTCGCCTATTCATGTTCCGCGACCGGCTAGAGATCCATTCACCCGGCGTTTTGCCCAACACGCTGTCGCTGGATTCCATGAGCCGCCTCTCCGTACCGCGCAACGAAATTCTGGCCAGTTTGCTGTCGCGCTATTACCCGGTCGATGACCCCAGTTTGGGCAAAGGCTATCTGATGGACCGGCGGGGCTTCGGCGTTGAGATGATCTTGCGCGAAAGTGAAGCCTTGTCCGGCCAACGCCCGCTTTACGAGGTCATCAGCGATCTCGAACTTTGTCTGACGCTCTACGCCCAAGACCTCTCTGCCCTCACGGGAGCCGTGTCTAAGCCGGCGTAAAGCCTTCGTCGTCGAGCAAGCTGCGTAGGCTGGCCTCGCTGAGCTCGGTGGTGAAACGCACCCGCTTGGTGGTGAGGTCCGGCTCAATGCGGGCTTCGGGGTCTTGTTCGGTCAGCACGCGGGTGATGGTGGCGACACAGTGGCCGCAGTTCATGTCGGGCAACGTGAGTTCGATCAACGCAGTCATGGTGAGTCTCCTGAAAATACCCTTGGGGGCTTAAGCCTACGGAAGTGCGATGATCGCTGAAATGGACACCGACCCTTCCAGCACCTCTTCCAGCACTCTGAGTTGCACCCTCGCCATCGACGGCATGAGCTGCGCTTCGTGCGTGCGGCGCGTTGAAAAAACCTTGCTCAAGCAAGCCGGCGTGACGCTGGCTGAAGTCAATCTGGCCACCGAAAGTGCGCGCATCGAATGGCGCGCCGACGGCCCCGTGCCCGACACGGAGCAGCTGAGTGCTGCCATCCGCAAGGCTGGTTTTGACGCCCATGTGCTGCAAGAAGATTCCAACGAAGACATCGGCGACCACTCCGATCCAAACCGTCACCCTACGCCTTGGCTGAGCGAAGGCCAGCAAGTGGCGCTGGCCGCCCTGCTCTCGCTGCCGCTGCTGTTGCCCATGCTGGCCGCACCTTGGGGCTTGGACTGGATGCTGCCGGGCGGCTGGCAGTTGCTCTTGGCCACCCCGGTGCAGTTTGTGCTGGGGGCGCGTTTTTACCGCGCCGGCTGGCACGCGCTGCGCGCCGGCAGCGGCAACATGGATTTGTTGGTCGCCATCGGCACCAGCGCCGCCTTTGGCTTGTCGCTCGGGTTGTGGCTGAGCAGCATGGATGGCATGGGTCATGGCGATCACCTGCATCCGCCACATCTCTACTTTGAAAGCGCCGCCGTCGTCATCACCTTGGTGCGGCTGGGCAAGTGGCTCGAAGCGCGCGCCAAGCACCGCACCTTGGCCGCCATCACCGCCCTGCGCGCCCTGAGCCCCGACGTGGCTCAAGTGCTGGGGCCCGATGGTCAGGAAAGCACGGTGGCGCTGCGCCAGTTGCGCGTTGGCAACCGCGTGGTGGTGCGTCCGGGCGAGCGCGTGCCGGTGGACGGGGTGATTTTGGAAGGCCGCAGTCATCTGGACGAGTCGCTGCTGAGCGGCGAGAGCCTGCCGGTGGCGCGCCAAGAAGGCGATGTGGTCACGGGCGGGGCGGTGAACGGTGAAGGTCGGCTGGTGCTGCGGGTTCGGGCCGTGGGCACCGAGACCACCTTGGCGCGCATCATCCGGCTGGTCGAATCGGCCCAAGCCAAGAAAGCCCCGATCCAACACCGCGTCGATGCCATCAGCGCGGTCTTTGTGCCGGTGGTGATCGTGCTGGCGCTGCTGACCTTGCTGGCTTGGGGCTTGGGCTGGGGGGGCCTGCATGCTGACTGGACCCAAGCCCTGCTCAACGCCGTGGCCGTGCTGGTCATCGCCTGCCCCTGCGCCTTGGGCCTGGCCACGCCGGCAGCAATGATGGTCGGCACCGGCGCTGCCGCCCGCCACGGCATCCTCATCAAGGACGCCCAAGCGCTGGAGCTGGCGCGGCGCATCGATTGGGTGGTGTTCGACAAAACCGGCACCCTGACCTTGGGCCAGCCGAGCCTTGAAGCCCTCGACGTGCAGCCCGGCAGCGGCCTCGATGCTGCGCAGCTCTTGCGCATGGCCAGCGCCTTGCAGCGCGGCAGCGAACATCCCTTGGCCCGGGCGGTGCTCAAAGCGGCGCAAGGTTTGGCGGAGCTCAGCGCCGAACAATGGCACGCCGTCCCCGGTCGCGGCATCGAAGCCCACGTCGCCGGTCAGGCCCTGAAGATGGGCAGCCAGCGCTGGATGACGGAGCTGGGTGTTGATCTGAGCGCCCTTCACCCCCGCGCCACCGATCTTCAAGCCCAAGGCCTGACGGTGGCGTGGCTCGCCAGCACGGCCGTTCGACCCGGCCCTTCGACAAGCTCAGGGCGAACGGTGGGTGAGCTCCTCGGCCTGCTGGCGTTTGGCGATCAGCTCAAACCGGGGGCCAAGGCGGCGGTGGCGCAGTTGCATGCGCTGGGGGTCAAAACCATGCTGCTCAGCGGCGACCACCTGAGCGCCGTGCAAGGCATCGCCACGCAGCTCGGCATCGACGCAGTACGCGCCGAGGTGCTGCCGGCCGACAAGGCCGAAGCCATCCGCGCCCTGCAAGCCCAAGGGCACATCGTGGCCATGGTGGGTGATGGCCTGAACGACGCGCCGGCGCTGGCTGCGGCGGACGTGGGCATCGCCATGGCCAGCGGCACCGATGTGGCGATGCACAGCGCCGGCATCACCTTGGTGCGCAGCGACCCAAGCAGCGTGGCCGACGCCATCGACCTGTCGCGCCGCACCACCCGCACCCTGCACCAAAACCTGTTCTGGGCCTTTCTCTACAACGTGATCGGCATCCCGCTGGCCGCCATGGGCCTGCTCAACCCCGTCATCGCCGGTGCCGCCATGGCCGCCAGCAGCGTCAGCGTGATCGGCAACGCGCTGCGACTGGCGCGCTGGCGGCCTGCTTTGAAGCACACTCCCGGTCCATGACCCTTACTGAACTTCGTTACATCGTGGCCGTGGCGCGGGAGCGGCATTTTGGGCGGGCGGCGGAAGCTTGTTTTGTCTCGCAGCCGACCTTGTCGGTGGCGGTGCGCAAGCTTGAAGACGAGCTGGCCTTGAAACTGTTTGAGCGTGGCGGCAACGAGGTGAGCGTGACACCCTTGGGCGCGGTGATCGTGCGCCAAGCGCAGGTGACGCTGGACAACGCCGCCATGATCAAAGAGCTGGCGCGGCGCGGCAAAGACCCGCTTTCAGGCGCGCTGCGGCTGGGCATCATCTACACGATTGGGCCGTATCTGTTGCCTGAGCTGGTGCGCCAAGCCATTGCCCGAGTGCCGCAGATGCCGCTGTTGCTGCACGAGAACTTCACCGTCAAGTTGCTGGAGATGCTGCGCACCGGCGAG
>NZ_JBYSVC010000126.1:0-4470 GCF_057922285.1 Leptothrix toolikensis (SeqCode) | reverse complement strand
GTCACTGCGCCGAGGGTGCCGCCCCATAGCGGGCTGCTGACGACGTAGTTGCCGTTGGTCAGGGCCGTGACGCCGCCCGAGCCCACGCTGTCACCGGCAACCACCCCAGTGAGTGAGTTGATGGCCGTGACGTTGCCAGGGTTGGCGGCCAAGCCGTTCATCCATGTCACTGCGCCGAGGGTGCCACCCCATAGCGGGCTGCTGACGACGTAGTTGCCGTTGGTCAGGGCCGTGACGCCGCCCGAGCCCACGCTGTCACCGGCAACCACCCCGGTGAGTGAATTGGCGGCCGTGACGCTGCCAGGGTTGGCGGCCAAGCCGTTCATCCATGTCACCGCGCCGAGGGTGCCGCCCCAGAGCGGGCTGCTGACGACGTAGTTGCCGTTGGTGAGCGCGGTGACACCGCCTGAGCCGATTTGGTCGCCCGCTGCGGCACCGATCAGCGAGTTGCCGGCCCGCACGGTGCCGACCAAGCCGACCAAGCCATCGGCCCAAGTCACTGCGCCGAGGGTGCCGCCCCCCCAAAGCGGGCTGCTGACGACATAGTTGCCATTGGTGAGCTTGGTGACACCGCCTGAGCCAATTTGGTCGCCCGCTGCGGCACCGATCAAGGAGTTGCCGGCACGCACGGTAGTGCCTGCCAGACCGATCAGTCCGTCGGCCCAAGTGACTGCGCCGATACCGCCACTCCAGAGCGGGCTGCTGACGACGTAATTGCCGTTGGTCAGGGCCGTGACGCCGCCCGAACTCACTTGATCGCCAGCGATTCGTCCGATCAGCGAGTTGCCGGCACCCACGATGCCAGCGGCCCCGGTGGTCCACGTAACGGCCCCGAGGGTGCCGCCCCAGAGCGGGCTGCTGACGACGTAGTTGCCGTTGGTCAGGGCCGTGACGCCGCCCGAGCCGACGTTGTCGCCCGCTGCCGCACCGATCAAGGAGTTGGCACCACTGACCGCCCCATTCAGGCCCGTTTTGTCGTTGCCCAAGCTCACGGCACCCAATCCGCCACCCCAGACGGGGCTGTTGACGGTGTAGTTGCCGTTGCTAAGTTTGGTCACGCCTCCTGAGCCGACCAAATCACCGGCGGTGGTGCCAAACAGCGTCGAGATCAAGGCCCCTGTGGTGCCGTTGTAGAGGTACACCGCTCCTGAGCCACCCAAGCCACCGAAATTGTCGTTCGGTGAGGCCACGACAAGGTTGCCGCCGCCCACTTCAAAGGTACCGCCCGAGCCGTGGTTGTCCGCAGCCGTCGGGTTGGGGTTGACCAAGTCGATGTAGCTTAGGGCCGCCGTGGCTGGCCCAATGACGATGTTGGTCGGATCGAGCAGGGTCTGGCCGCCCAGGCCCGGATCGGTCTTGCCACCCATGTAGAGCGTGCCCTTGCCCGAGATCTCGATGAAACCCTTGGGCCCTGTGGTGGCTGTGGCCGCAAAGCGCGTATCGGCTTGCGACATCAACACAATCCGCCCGGCCTCACCCAAGGTGCTCAACTGCGCCCCCGCTACGCTCAGCAGCCCGGTAGTTTGGATGTCGATCTGCCCGCCGCTTTGGCCGCCGTTGGCGTGGCTGGTGCCCGAGAGGTACGCCGTCTGCCCGCTGCTCAAGCTGATCTGGCCGCCCGTGGTCGCCCCATCGGTGCTGATCTGCGCCGCTTGGGTTTGCAGCAGGGTTTCGTTGGCGTTGATGTGAACTTGGCCCCCGGTGCCTTGGCTGCCGTTGGCTTGAATGAGGCCGTCTTGCAAGACGCTGCGCCCACTCAAGCTCACCAGCCCGCCGTTCAGGCCCGACGCATCCAGCGTGCCGGCTTGATGCACCACATCGCCCACCAGTTCGATGCCGCCGTCGCGCATCACCAAGCCTTGAGCGGGCACGATACCTTGGGTGTTGACCACGGCGATGTCGCCCGTGTTGGTCACCAGTCCGCCCAGCAAGCTGACGAAGCCGCCCGCATCGGCGTGGATGGAGCCGTCGTTGCGCACTGACCCCGCTTTGCCCGCAAAGTGCGGTGTGCCGGCCATGAAGTCGGCGTCGAGCGTATCCATGGTGGTGGCCAAGAGGCCATGCACATTGACCTGTGCGCCCGGCGCAAAGAGGATGCCGTTCGGGTTGACCAAGAACACTTGGCCGTTCGCCTTGAGTTGACCAAAGATTTGACTGGGCTCAGCTCCCATCACCCGGTTGAGCGCGACCGAGCTGCTGTCGGGTTGCACAAAGGTGACGCTGGCCTGCGCACCGATGTTGAAGCTATTCCACTGGATGATGGCGCGCTGGCTGCTCTGATTCACCACCAACGTGGCTGCCGTCGCCACCGGGTTCAGCGTGGCTTGGCCGGCCACCACTTGGCCGCCTGTGGGCAGGGCGGTGGGCAAAGGGGCCAGACCCCAGCTCGACGCTGCGGCACCCAGACCCAGGGCGGTGGCCACAACTTGGGCAGCCCTGCGCCCACCTTTGCCTTGGCCGCATGCGACTTCAGGCGCGGGCACATGGCGTTGACGCTCTTCATTCCAGACCAGGCGGTAGCTGTGGTTCATAGCGTGTGCGACGAAGGATGTGGGCGGTATCGGCCGCACATCTTATGCAACCCTATGCAACGCAACGCTTAACGCCCGTGAGGCGTGGCGCACTCAATCACCGCGCAACCACCACCAGAAGCCTGCTCCCAAGGTGGCCAGAATCACGGTCAGCACCAGCATGCGGCGGCGGGGGTGATGCCAGAACGCTTTGCGTTGTTGCGCCGCCACCAGCTTGGCCCGTTCACGGGCCAAGTAGTGGTCGTAAACCTCACGCCGGAAGGGATCGCTCAGCACGGCGTAGGCCAGCCAGCGGGTGGCGTCCGTGGTCAAGGGAGCTGTCAAGGGCGGATGTTGCCAGTCCACCTGCGCCAGTGCCGCAGCCGTAACCTCTTCAGGCAAGCTCAAACACTCGTAGTGTGTGGGGTGCAGCGGCAGCGCCAACGGATCGGTGGCAGGTGGTTTCATGGTGGTATGTGGCTCGGCGTGGTGGCTCAGGCGTGCTTTTTAGCGGGCTTGATGGGTCGGGTCCAGCTGCTGATGCTGGCTTGTTGCCCACGTGCGAGCGTGAGTTGCCCGGCCGGGGCGCTCTTGCTGACCGTGGAGCCAGCACCGATGGTGGCTCCCGCACCGATGATGATCGGAGCCACCAGCACGCAGTTGGAGCCGATGTGGACGTCAGCTTCGATGATGGTGCGATGCTTGTTGGCCCCGTCGTAGTTCGCCGTGATGCTGCCCGCCCCGTAGTTGACCCGCTCACCCACCGTGGCATCGCCCAGATAAGCCAAGTGATTGGCTTTGGAGCCCCGGGCCATGGTCGAGTTCTTCACCTCCACGAAGTTGCCGATATGCACCTCTGCGCCGAGCTTGGCACCGGGACGCAGGCGGGCAAAGGGGCCGATCCATGCGCCTTCACCGACGTCCACGCCCAGCGCTTCGCCGTCGATGTGGGTGAAGGGGTGGATCACCGCGCCGGCGGCAATCGTGGCGTTACGGATGACGCAGTTCGCACCGATCGAGACCTCGTCGCCCAGCGTGACCGTGCCTTCAAAGATCACGTTGACGTCGATGTCCACGTCCCGGCCACAGACCAGCGTGCCACGCAGATCAAAGCGCGCCGGGTCGGCCAAGCGCACCCCCGCTTCCATCAGCGCTTCGGCTTGCTGGCGCTGGAAGCGGCGTTCCAGATCAGCCAATTGCAAGGGGCTGTTGACGCCCAGCACTTCCGTTTCGCTGCCGGCCTTGGTGGCCACCACCGGCACGCCGTCCGCCACCGCCATGGCGACGATGTCGGTGAGGTAGTACTCGCCTTGGACGTTGTGGTTGTTCAAGTTGGCCAGCCAGCGTTTCAGGTGCGCCGTGGGCACAGCCATCATGCCGGTGTAGCCCTCGCGAATGAGGCGCTGCTCAGGCGTGGCGTCTTTGTGTTCCTTGATGGCAAGCACGGCTTCGCCGTCGCGCAGGATGCGGCCGTAGCCGGTCGGGTCGGCCAGATCGACGGTCAGCAGCGCAAGGCGCTCGCCCGCGCAGGCGTCGATCAAGGCTTGGGCGGTTTGGACGCGCACCAAGGGCACATCACCGTTCAGGATCAAGGTGGTGCCGGTATCGGGCAATTCGGGTACGGCTTGCTGCACGGCGTGGCCGGTGCCGAGTTGCGGCTCTTGGCGCACAAAGGCCAAGGGGGCGCTGGGCAGCGCCGCGCGCATGGCCGTTTCGACTTGCTCCGCCCCGTGGCCTGTGATGGTGATGAGACGTTCTGCGCCTAGGCGGATGCCCATGTCCAAGACATGTTGCAATAGGGGCCGACCGGCCAAGGGATGCAGCACCTTGGGTCGGGCGGACTTCATCCGTGTCCCTTTGCCAGCAGCCATGATCACGACGTCGAGCACCATGCGTAATTCCTTGTTGGGGCGAATATGGAAAACCCGGATTATCGGCAGCCTTCAGCGTCGCTGGGTCC
>NZ_JBYSVC010000125.1:0-4476 GCF_057922285.1 Leptothrix toolikensis (SeqCode) | reverse complement strand
GTGCATGAGATGCAGCGTCGCCCCGGTTTCGTGCTCACCGTGCAGCACCGCCCAATTGATCGGCACCCGCCCACGGTACTTCGGCAAGAGCGAGCCGTGCATGTTGTAAGCCCCCAGCCGCGCCAAAGCCAACAAGGGCTCCTTGAGCATCTGACGGTAATAGAACGAGAAGATCAGATCCGGCTGCACCTGCCGGCAGCGTTCAAGCACCGCCTCGGTGTTGGGATCTTCGGGCGTGATGCACGGCAAACCGTAGAGCGCGGCGGTCTCAGCCACGCTTTCAAACCAGATGTTTTCGTGGGGTGCATCTTGATGCGTCACCACCAAACCAATCTCCACCCCAGCCTCCAGCAACACCTTGAGACAGCGCACACCCACGTCGTGATAGGCAAACACCACGGCGCGTGCATGACGACTCATGGCTGCTGCTCCAACACCGCACTGATGACATAGCGGGGCCGCGAGCGCACCTCTTGGTAGATCCGCCCCACGTATTCACCCAACAAACCGATGCCAAACAGCGCTAAGCCGATCAAGAAAAAGGCCAGCGCAAAGAGGGTGAACAAGCCGCCCTCCTCGGGGCCGAGGATCAGCCTGCGGCCAAGCAAGACCACGACCAGCAAACCCGCCCCCAAGGAAACCAGCATCCCGAGCAGCGAGAAAAGCTGCAACGGCAGCACCGAAAAGCCGGTGATCAGATCGAAATTGAGCCGGATCAGGCTGTAGAGCGAATATTTTGATGTGCCCGCATGGCGCTCTTCGTGCCCCACCACCACTTCGGTCGGATGGCGCGAGAACTGATAGGCCAAGGCCGGAATGAAGGTATTCATCTCGCCACATTGATTGATCAGATGCACCACGTTGCGGCTGTACGCCCGCATCATGCAGCCCTGATCGGTCATCTCGATGCGCGTCAGCCGGGCCCGCAGGCGGTTCATCGCTTGGCTGGCCCAGCGACGCCAAGCCGAGTCTTGGCGCATGCGCCGGATCGAGCCCACATAGTCGTGGCCCTGATCCATCGCCGCCAGCAACAACGCGATGTCTTCCGGCGGGTTTTGCAAGTCGGCGTCTAAGGTCACGATGCGCTCGCCGCGTGCATGGGCAAAGCCCGCCAAGATGGCGCGGTGCTGGCCAAAGTTGCCATTGAACAAAATCACCCGCGTCACGTCGGGACGAAGCTTGAATTGTTCAGCCAACACATGCGCCGAACGATCGCGACTGCCGTCGTTGATAAAGATGATCTCGTAACTCAATCCAAGCGCATCCAAGGCCGGGTACAAGCGCTCAAACAAGCCGAGTAAGCTCGCCTCTTCGTTGTAAACCGGGATCACGACGCTCAATAGCGGTGTGTTGGGTTTGGAGGATGTCAACATAGCAAGCGCTCTTCGTATCAACGGGTTGGTTTGGTCACAAGCACCCGAAAACCATCATCAAAAATGACGTGAACCGGAACATGCCGTTGCTGCAAGACCTGCAAGGTCTGGGGGGCCATAAAGGCCAACGCCTTGGCATCATCGGCCATCCAGCGCAACACAAAAGCGTCTAAGGTGGGTATCCAACGCTCAGGCTCTTGCTGTTGACCAAACTCAAATTCGCTGACGTAATCGACCAACACCACGTTGCGACGCAAATAAAACGGCAGCGACTGGTCATAAAGCCGCACGGCGTACACGGTGGGGTCCGCTTGCAGGACAGCTTGGACCTCAAGGGTTTGAGCCATTCGGGCCGCGCTTTTGAATTGCCCATAAGCCTCATAGCGATCTAAAACCAGCGAGACCGCGCACAACTGACCCAGCGCCAGCACCGCCACCGCCACGGTCAGTCGTTGGTGCCCGAGCGCCCACCAAGCCCCCAGCGCCGCCACGATAAAAACGGCACCCGCCCAGTGCAGTCCAGCGGCCACACTCGCCACGATCTCGGGGGGCACCCGCGCCGTCTTCCCCAAACCATGGCGCTCCAGCCAGAAACTGGCCAGCCACATCCCCAGCCAAAAAAGCCCCGGCACCAGCAGATGCCAGCGCCAGCTTGGGGCTGAAACGTGCTGAAGTCGCCAAGCCGTCAACAAAACCAGCGCCGGAAACATCGGCAGGATGTAGGACGGCAGCTTGGAGCCAGAAAAGCTAAAAAACAAAAAGACGAATAAGGCCCAAACCCGCAACCAAACCAAGGCTCGCTCAACAGGTCGGTCGGCGACCTTGGCGGGCCGGAACAAGCCAGGCAGCGTGCTGGTCCACGGCATGAATCCCACCAGCAACACCGGCACGAAATACCACCAAGCCCCTTCGCGGCGATGGCTGCTGCTCAGGTAACGCTCGACGTGCTCGTGGATGAAGAAAAAATGTGCAAAGTCAGGGTGCCGTAGTGACATCAGCACGAACCACGGCGAGACCACGGCCAGAAAGATCAGCCCGCCCCACCCCCAAGGCAAGCGCCGCCATATCGAGACATCACGCAGCACCACGCTGCCGACCACCAACGTCGCCCCCGGCAGCAGCAGTCCGATCAGCCCTTTGCTGAGCACCGCCAGCGCCAGCCCCAACCAAGCCACCAGCATCCAAGAACGCTGCTCCCGCTTCGATGCCTGAGAGCGCTCCGCCAGCAACAGCCCACACAACACCAAGGTCAGCGTCGCCGTCAAACCCGCATCCAAGGAAAGGAAATGGCTGTTGACCACGATCCACGTGGTGCCGCACGCCAAGAACAAGGCCCTGAGACCCGCCTGAGCACCCCATAAACACCGAGCCGTCCAGCCCAACAAAGCGATGGTCAACAGACCCGCTAAGCCCGGCCACAAGCGCGCCGAAAACTCATGGACGCCGAGCAGCTTGAACGCCACCGCCCCCAGCCAGTATTGCAAGGGGGGTTTTTCAAAGTAGAGCAGCCCATTGAGCCGGGGCGTGACCCAATCGCCCGACTCGGCCATGGCCAGCGCCAACACGGCATAACGGCCCTCATCCGGGGAGAAAAGGCTACGCGACCCCAGGGTCAACAACCACAACCCGGCGACCCCAAAGACGAGAAAAGACCATCGGCACCATGAGCCCATATCGGTAACAGCGGGTAAGGCGCGCGATGATACGCGATCAATCCAGCAGCATCAGCTCCGCCGCAGCCGAGCAGCCGGCAAGATAAGCCGGAACTGCGAGCCTTTGCCCAAGTCGCTTTCAAGCTGCAACTCGCCATCGTGGCGCTGCACGACATGTTTGACGATCGACAGGCCCAACCCGGTACCTCCGGTCTCACGCGAGCGACTACCGTCCACCCGGTAAAAGCGCTCGGTCAGACGCGGTAGATGCTCACGAGCAATGCCAATGCCGGTATCGGTGACACAAAAAACACCCCGACCATCGGCCTGAAAGTGCCATGTCACGCTGATCCGTCCGGCGGGTGGTGTGTAGCGCACGGCATTGCTGACCAAATTGGTCAGCGCCGAAAGTAATTCCGTGGGATGGCCGGCGATCTCCACCGCCTGAAGAGCGTGGCCCTCCAGATCAGGAAACTGAAACTGGTGATGGCCGCCCGAGAGGCCGCGCGCCTCAATCTCGACTTGTTCAAGAAGATGCGCCAACGAAACCCAGCGGTCCACTGTGGGCCGTGGGCTGCCTTCAAGTTGGGCCAAAGTGAGCAAATCGGCCACCAAGGACTGCATACGCTGCGCTTGCTGGCTCATCAAACCCAACACCTTGTGTTGCTCATCCTGCGGCAAAGGCACCGAAGCCAGGGTTTCGACAAAGCCGGCCAGCACCGTCAAAGGGGTGCGGATTTCGTGCGAAACATTGGCGACAAAATCGCGCCGCATGGCATCCATACGTTGGCGCTCAGTCACATCTTGCGAGAGCACCAGCCGCTGCCCTTGACCATAAGAGCGCACCAACACCGAAATCATGCCTCCCGCCGGGGCGGTCAGTGTCATGGCGTCAAGCTCTTCCTCACCATGCTGAAGCGCCGCCACGAAAAGGGGGTTACGAATCAAGTTGGTGACCCGCTGCCGCAGGTCGCGCTCGGGGTCGAGACCAAAATGCTGGGCCGACACACGGCTGCACCAATCGATCTGATCTTGGGCGTCGATCAGCATCACCCCGTTGGGCGAGGCCTCAATGGCGCTGAGAAACTCGGCCAGCCGGACTTGTTCCAGCGTCAGCGCCGCCTGATGCTGGCGCAAAAGGCGCTCGACGCGGTAACCCAGTTCACCCCAAAGACCACGGTCTCGGGGGGCGGAGGTGGTCACACCACCCCCAAGACCATCCGCTTGCATGCGCTGCAACCAACCGATCAGCCGACCGGCACCCAGCAGTTCCTGCGTCCCTTGCACCACCACAGCCAAGGCCGCACCACACCATGTGCCCAGCACAGCATGTCCGGCCCAGTAGCCGAAGAGATAGCCCAACGCAGCGCTGCACGTCATGAACAGCACGGCCCGGATCAGACGTGTCACCCCCATCGTCATCAATAAGAATCGTGGGGCAACGAGCGCAA
>NZ_JBYSVC010000124.1:0-4683 GCF_057922285.1 Leptothrix toolikensis (SeqCode) | reverse complement strand
CGGCCGCCAAGCCGGCAAAAAGCGCCCGGTTACCCTCGAACAGCTCCTTCATCGTGTCCACCAGCAGGCTCTTGCCAAAGCGGCGCGGCCGGCTGAGGAAGAAGCACTTGCCCGATTCGATCAAGTCGATCACCAGCCCCGTTTTGTCCACATAGTAGGCGTCGCTGGAGCGAATCTCGCTCAAAGTCTGGATGCCAATCGGCAGCTTGCGGCGGGACAAAACGGGGCGGGTGGAGCTCATGAGGCCCGAGTGTAGCGAGCCCGCCCCGTCATGTGATGTTCAAACAATGCCCAGATTGCGCACCGCGCTGGTGGCGCTGCCGTTGCCGTTACGCACGCGGGTTCTGAGCTTGACAAGCTGCCCAGCGCTGAAGGGGCCGATGGCGTTGCCGCTCGGATCGACCCGGACGGTGCGGGAGAAATCGGCATCGACCCCAGCGATCTGCCACTCCAGCGTGCTGTCGGCCTTGCCGTCCACGC
The DNA here is from genome assembly GCF_057922285.1 of Leptothrix toolikensis (SeqCode). Classification (NCBI taxonomy): domain Bacteria; kingdom Pseudomonadati; phylum Pseudomonadota; class Betaproteobacteria; order Burkholderiales; family Sphaerotilaceae; genus Leptothrix; species Leptothrix toolikensis (SeqCode). The sequence goes on along the minus strand of NZ_JBYSVC010000124.1, from coordinate 4,203 downwards.
TGGCGGGGTCGTAGGCCACCAGCACATGCAGGTGGTCTTCGCCGCCCTGCACCACATCCTTGATGCTGAGCGTGGCGGGCAGGTTGGGCGCGCCGGTGTCGATCTGCGTCATGGCCCGTGCCAGCGCCGGGTTGGCGCGGGCCAGCGCCTGCATGCGGGCGTAAAAGCGCTTGTTCAGGCGGTCCAGCGCAACGGCGGCTTCACGCAGATCCACGCGGGCGTGGTTGAGGCGCGCACTGCCGTTGGCCAGGGTCTGCGCCAGCACGGTCTGGGCTTCCATGGCGGCGTTGAGTTCGACCAGGCCCTGCGCGTCGTTGACGATGCCGGCGCGGGGTGGCTGCATGGCCGCCAGATAGGCGTTGATGCGTTCCAGCGCACTGGCTAGCTTGTGGCCGCGACTGAGTGCGGCCTCGGTGGTGCGCGGCTTGATGGCATAGGCCGGCGCAAGCAGGTCGATGAGCGCACTCTCCTCGTGCACGTGGTCATCGAGTTCGGCCTCCACCACCTTGGGCAGCGTCAGCACCAGATGCTGGAGCGCCAGCAGGCCGCGACGCTCAGCGTTGTTGGCACCGTCGTAGTCGGCCAGCGCATGGTCGCGCTGCTGCGCCATCGGGTCCAACGCCAAGCCCTGCGCGGCCAACCCAGCCGCATCGACCCCGGCCACCGAAAGGCCGGCTGCAAAGGTATTGATCACCGCCACCGTCTGCGTCGTACGGTTTTGGATGCTTTGATGGAACTCCATGATCTTGCTCCCTGAGAATGTTGCCGAACCGCAAGGCCGCCACCCCATCCCGAGGCCACGCGCCCTGGATCCGCAATCCACTCTATAGACACGACCCACCACCATCCACCCTTGGCAGAAAGGCGTTACATCCGTTCCAGTTGGTTGCTAAGGTTTGGGAGGGCGGGTACTTTGCCGACACCGAACGCGGTGATGCCACGCATGCGTTAATCGATATCGTCGAACGTGGATGTGGGGAGAACGGTTGGCGGTGGTTCATTGCTAGCATGGCAGGTAGGGCAGCTACGGAGTTTTTTCGAGCGTTGGCGCGAATGTGGAGACCGCGACTTATGGAGCAGCTGCACGACGCTTTCGATAGTCGTTCAGCGCTTTAACGAATCGGTCTAACAATGGCTGGAAGCCCGTGAAATCAATGCTGGCATCAATGCTGGCTGCCTTCTTCGCAACGACCTCGTAGGCAAACGTCGCTTTGCCGTAAGTCGTCTTTGTGTCGCTGTCCTTGGAGCGGTCAAAGGTTCGCCCATTGACGGGGACGGAATGCGTGGCTGCGCTGAAAAGGTCTTCCATATCGGACGACGTTTTCCCGGCAGAGGTCGGCGTGAGAACGATGTATACGTTCCCAAAGAGGTGATGGAACCCGACAGATTGATCCAAGTCCTTGCCGAACATACCTTTGACATATGCGCGTATCTTTTTGACGCCGTCATCGTCGTCGAGCGCAATGATTACGGGCTGGTTTCCGGGAGGTGCCTTGATGTCTTTGTATTCGTGATGCAGGGTTTGGATGAACTCTTTGATATGGGGTGTCCCCCCATGAATTCCTAGCACTCTTGCAGTTAGTTTTCCGCGATCCTTGATCGGGTAGCGGTGGCGCCTGAAGAGAAGCTTGATCTTTCCGTCCGCCGCCACGTTAGCCAGCTGCGGATAATTCGTCGCTAAAGCGCGAGCGGCCTGCGCGATGTAAACCAAGTCTGTCTTGCCTTCGCACAGGACGAGCGGCATCGACGGCGCGTAGAAGTCGTGGAACAGGACGAACGTCCGATACAGCCTCTCAGGTGCGTTGAGGGGCACGGCGTAGTCAGCGACAGAACCACGGCGGCTTGCGTACACGATGTACTCGAGCATGCCTCTTAGCTGCTCTGGCTTGCCGGCTTCTTTGATTTCTTGCACTGGGCCGACCGAGGCATCGCCTTTCTTCTTAACGAAGAAAGAGCCTGTGGAGGTGTAAGTGTGAACGAGCGTGCGCACGTGGCGGCGGTACTCATCGGGAGCATTGATCTTTCGATTGACCACGAGTCCAGTCACTAGCTGACGCGAGTCGTGGTACTGCATGCGGGTCTTTGCCTCGTTCAGCCGAAAACCACCTCGATCGACCAAATGCCTAAGAGCGCCGCCGGGGACCCACTTATGAGCCACTATCTCGCCCGTGACAGCAACGGAAGGAGGGAACGTGCGTTTGTTTGTTGAGAACGTCAGATCATCGACATACCTAGAGTAGGTAATACCCTCCGCCTGGGCAAGTTTGGTCAGCTGGATGTCCACCACATGTCCGATTAGGTTCGATATAACCGGAGAACATGGGCTGCCTTGTGGAAGCGCGTTCTGGAAGCAGGCGATCTGTGCAAGGACGGTGGCAACAGGAGGATGCAGGGCAAATTCTCGATCCTTGATGAAAAATCCCCGGACTCGCCCAAAATTGATGCTACCGAAGAAATCTTCAACGTCAACGTTGAACACGAAGCGCTGGGCGCGATGTTGCAAGGCGTTGGTGACAATCGATCTACGACGCTTGAAGCCGTGGGAAATGCGATCCGGCCACTTGCTTCCGTCTGCCTTTCCGAGCTTGACTTGAATCTCTTCAAGGCAGTCTTGGAGGATATCTGCCAGATTGCGCTGCAGTAGCTTCAGTTGGTCGCAGGGCGCTGCGATGGTTCGCGTGCCGCCGGAACGCTTCGGGATGCTGAAGAGCGTGTACTTGGAATGTTCCGGAAGCTTGTAGAGGAGATAAGCCACCGCTCGTGGCGTGAAGCCGAGCATCTGGGCTACATCGTGCAATGACATGCATGTCTTCAAGACTGCTAGGGCCGACAAGAGCTTTCTCCCTTATAAGGGGATCTGTGAGCGCTCCTACGCCAGTGCTGCGGTAAGGTTGCTTAAAGATAGTGCAGGGCATAGCCCCATCCATTTTTGTCACGTGCTCCGATTCAGAGCACCAAAGTCCGCTCACAGACCCGGCGAAGATCTTAGCTCAAGCCAGTTCAGCCTGAGTCGCTGAGGATGGTATTTGCTTGCTCCGTGATCGCCGAAAGGGGCACGCTGAACTGCGGCAAACTGAACGACAGTTCATGGTCAACGGCAGCCGCCCCGCAGCCTAATGGCCCTCAACCCGTCAATGACAAGCAGGCTCTCTGCGTATTGCTCGCCAAAGACCGCCTCACTTCACGCGCCCCTTGCGTCAACGGTATCTTGCCGAAGAAGAAAACCACGGCGGCACCATCCACGCGCATTCCCGCAGCACAGAACCCGGTTCCCGGACGCCTAGCCTTGGTTCCCAAAGGCCGGGTGACGGTTCCCGGGTGGTATGGGCTGATGGCCGGGCGGCGCAAGGGCGTTCCGGCACGGCCTAGGTCGATTCCCCACCCGCAGCAGCCTGTGGCGTCAACGGAAAGTGGCGGGGCCGCAGGGCTGGCGGCTGGGGCGCTGGATCAGCCTGCGGCGGCGGGATTGCAGCAGCGTCAGAACCGACGATGCCCCACGAGTCACCGATCAATCAAACCAAATGCCGCTCATGGCAAAGCGCAGGGTCATGTGGTTGCATTTGGGGCAGCGGTAGGCACCGTTGGTCAGGCGCAGGACGCGGCCGAGTTTTTGGCGGGCGTTCCAGCTCACCAGCGGTAAATCGCCAAGCTTGGGCTCATAGAGCACCGGATGGTGATACGGGATGGGATAGGGCTTGCGGCAATGCGGGCAGGCTTTTTTGCGGTCGTAGAGGTTGACCGTGATCAGCTCGTTGCAATGACGGCACACGCACGGGAACAGGCAAACGATGTCGTGGTTGGAAATGCCACCACCCACCAAACTTTTGGTTTGAAAACCGCAAGGACAACTTGCCGTGACGTGTGAACCCATGCCCCTTCTTCCTTTTTCCGCCCAGACTAACCAACGCGCATCGTAGAGGCGGCCCAAGCGTTTTTAACGCGAAGAGGCCGCCTTGAGTCGCTCAATCCGTTCTTTTGTGGGGGGATGGGACGAAAAACCGATCCCCCAATCGTGGGGAACGTCCTCGGGCACACCGTCAGGAGCGGTCGCCTGGCCGGCTTGCAGGCGCTCGAAGAGCACGGCCAACACCATGGGTTCGATGCGGTTGGCCTGCAAAACAGCGATGGCGTGCTCGTCGGCGTCGCGCTCCATGTCGCGCGAATAGGCCATTTGCCCCAAGAGCAACGGCGCGCTGCTCAACA
>NZ_JBYSVC010000123.1:0-4703 GCF_057922285.1 Leptothrix toolikensis (SeqCode) | reverse complement strand
GCCATGCCTGTTCATCTTGCTGCTCCGAATCCCGCTGACCTTCACCCCGTGCCGGGCGTGGAAATCGGTATCACCCAAGCCGGTATCCGCAAGGCCAACCGCCGCGATCTGAGTGTGTTTCGCCTCGCCCCCGGCTCCAGCGTGGCCGGTGTGTTCACCAAAAACCGTTTTTGTGCCGCGCCGGTGCAACTGAGTCGCCTCCATCTGGCCGCAGGCTCGATCCGCGCCTTGGTGATCAATACCGGCAACGCCAATGCCGGCACGGGCGCTGATGGCCTCAAGCGCGCTGGCGAGGTCTGCCAAGCCGTGGCCGGTTTGCTCGGCATCCAAGCCGAGCAAGTGCTGCCGTTCTCGACGGGCGTGATCATGGAAACCCTGCCCAGCGAGCGCTTGATCGCGGGCTTGCCGGCTGCGGTGGCTGACTTGAAGATGGATCAGTGGGCCGTGGCCGCCGAAGCCATCATGACCACCGACACGCTGCCCAAAGGCACCTCGCGCCAAGTGCAGATTGGTGGCCGTACCGTCACTGTGACCGGCATCAGCAAGGGCGCGGGGATGATCCACCCCAACATGGCGACCATGCTGGGCTATGTGGCGACCGATGCGGTGATCGATCCGGCGCTGCTTCAGCCGCTGCTCAACGACGTGGCGGACTTGAGCTTCAACCGCATCACCATCGACGGTGACACCTCGACCAATGACAGCTTCATCCTGATGGCGACCCATCAGGCCGGTCACGCCCCGATCACGGCGCTTGATTCGGCCGAAGGGCAGATCCTGCGCGAAGCCGTGCTGGCGGTGTCACAGCACTTGGCCCAAGCCATCGTGCGTGACGGCGAAGGTGCCACCAAGTTCATCACCATCCGCATCGACGGTGGTCAAAGCGTCGAGGAGTGTGCCAAAGCGGGCTACGCCATCGCCCATTCACCGCTGGTCAAGACGGCGTTCTTCGCCAGCGATCCGAACCTGGGCCGCATCTTGGCGGCGGTCGGTTACGCCGGTATCGACGACTTGGATCAGAACCTGATCGACCTGCATCTTGATGATGTGCATGTGGTGCGTGAAGGCGGTCGCCATCCCGATTACCAAGAAGCCGACGGTCAGCGTGTGATGAAGCAAAGCGAGATCACCATCCGCATTGATCTGCACCGGGGCGAAGCCACCACCACGCTGTGGACCTGCGACCTCTCGCACGACTATGTGACCATCAACGCTGACTACCGCAGTTGATCACTGTCGTTGATCAGCGTTGATCGCTCCCTTGCTTGACGGCTCGGCTTGGGCCTTGCTCGGGCTGGCGGCGTTTGCCGCTGGCGTGGTCGATGCCGTGGGTGGCGGCGGCGGGCTGATCCAAGTGCCCGCGCTTTTTGCCTGTCTGCCGGGTGCGACACCGGCTTTGCTGTTTGGCACCAACAAGATGGCATCTTCGGTGGGCACGGCAGGGGCCGCGTGGCAATACGCGGGCTCGGTCACCCCGCCTTGGCGGGTGGTCGCAGCCAGCATGCTGGCTGCTTTTGTCGCGGCTTGGTTGGGGGCTTTGGCCTTGGCCCTGATCCCCACGGAGCCGCTGCGCAAGGCCTTGCCTTGGTTGCTGCTGGCGCTGCTGATCTTCACGGTTGTGGGCTCAGGTGGTCTGCACCACCAGCCTAAACACGCGCCCCAGCGTGAACTCGGGTGGGCCACCGCTGGCTCCGGTCTGATCGGCTTTTACGACGGTGCCTTTGGGCCGGGCGCTGGGGCGTTCTACAAGATGCTTTTTGTGCGCGGCCTGGGCTTTGATTTCCTCCACGCTGCTGCGCCTTCCAAATTCGCCAACTTGGCTTCGAACCTCGGTGCCTTGACGGTCTTTGCTTGGCAAGGCCAGATCCACTGGCTGTTGGGCTTGGGGATGGCGCTGAGTAACTTTGTCGGCGGGCAGCTTGGCAGCCGAATCGGCCTCAAATACGGCAATGACCTGATCCGGCGGGTTTTCGTGCTGCTGGTGGGTGTGTTGATCGTCAAGAGCTTTGCGGATGCGTATGGGGTGTGATATTTGGTGTGAATCAGCGCTGCGTGGGTAGTGGTTTTTGAAGGATGATGCGATGGTCTTTGACACCAAGGTGACCACTGACCGTCAGCTCTTTGATGAGCCGACTCACCATTTCGCGGGAGCTACCAATGCGGTTGGCGATTTCCTGTCGCGATAGGCGTTCAGGAATCATGCATACCCCGTCTTGATTGACGGCAGATTGGTTGATGAATTGGGCAAAACGGGTGTGGCTGTCCTTGTAAGCCATGTCGATGACCCGATTGGATAAGTCGCGTACCTTGTTGGTGAGGCGATGGATCAAATCCCACGCAAAAGCGGCATGGTTCTCGACAAGATGTTCGAGATCTTGGCGCGGCACGACAAAAACATGCGTGGGTTCAATGCAAATCACGGATGCCGACCTCAAGCCGCCATCCAGCGTTAATTCGCCAACATAATCGCCTGCACCGAGAATACGCAAAGTAATATCTCGCCCATATTCGTCAGAGATAAATACTTTGACTTGGCCTTCCATGATGATATAAAAATTCTGAGAAATCTCATTTTGGCGAATGAGGTAATCCTCCGTATTAAATGCTTTTGCTTTTCCTCGCGGTGATAGTTCCAGCAAGGCAGCTTCGTTGAGTTGGGCAAAAATTGAGGTGTTTTTCATAAAAATTGATGGCGTCATATTTTTACTACCAGCGCAGCGGTAGTTTCTTGTGAACGGTGATGCGTTGTGCCTTGATGGATAGGTGGCTGCTTTATATATTTTAGCTTCCACCAAGCTCTACATAGCCAAAGCGTGTTGCCTTGAGATCAGGTGTGAGCATAAATCGGAAATAGCCAAAAACTTCGTACAAAGAGAAGCTGAATAACTGCCATGATTCTGTGGTTGTATCGTCTTCAATACGAATCTCGCCGATGTGGCCGCCAAGGTCTGCTCCCCATTCTTTATCCATATCTTGTTTGACGTAGCTTGAAAAAAGTGAGACTACTTTTTTGTCTTGAACAAAGCCAATTTCTCGGGCGTATGTTTTGATGATATTATCATCAGGCTCTTTTTGGGTGCTGAGCAACCAGTTGGCTTGCCAGTACATGTTTGGATTCGAATCTATTTCGAAGAACGATGCGAATGATTCGATAGCGTTGCGTATATCTGTGACGTCTTGACTAGGGTAGCTTGGGCTGATGGTTTTTGTGCTTTTTTTATAGGTGATGCGAACGCTGGTGTCGTTCTTTTTGCGGGTGAAAACGACGAATTTTGCAGAGCATTCTTCTTGGCTGGCGATTCTTCTGAATGCCCAGCCAAGAGTGTTTCCATTGAAATAATATTCGTCCTCACTGTTTGAACCGATGGTTGCCGTAGATGAATCGCGCCTTGTCTGTTCGTCCATATTATTGATGGATTCAATGGGTGATATGTCAGTTATGTGCCCATCGGAACAAATAAGTTGAGCCGGTCTGTTCCAGTCAAGCGTTTTTTCCACGGGTATAGTAATGATGTTTTTCTTGTGGAAATCATCATTGGCTGGAACGATTTGTATGTCGTGACGACGAAGAATGTCTGAATCAATCAGTGGTCCTGAAATAATTATCTGACCATCGTTGATAGTGTTGTTATTGATATAAATAACGTCTCTCTTTGACTTGACTTCAGCGTATAACGGCAGCGTTGGTTGCGTCGGTGTTTGATCGATAGTTTTGATGACTCTTGTCGGCTCAATGGATAGCGGTGTGTATGAGGTATCTTGAGTAGGTTTTTTCTGAATCATTGTTGAATCAAAAATTAACCAACCCGTCACGGCTGAAAACGTGATGACTAAGCCGATCAGGATAGCGAATTGTTTTTTGGCAATCTTGGTTGACATGATGATTCAAGAGGGTGTTGTTTGAGCCTCCCGCACCCAATTGCGCCCGCTGCGTTTGACGGTGTAGAGGGCTTCGTCGGCCCAAGCTAAGGCGGTGGTCAGGGCGGTGGTGCGGGGGGTGAAGTGCGCTACGCCCAAGCTCAAGGTGTAGTAGATCGGGCCTTGGGGACTCTCGCAGGGGTTCAAGGCGATGCAGGTACGCAGGCGCTCAGCCACCGTGAGGGCTTCGCTGCTTTCACCCAGCAAGATGGCGAATTCTTCACCGCCCATGCGGGCAAACAGATCGCTCTCGCGCAACTGCGACTTGATCAGTCGCGTGAGATGTTGCAGCACTGCGTCGCCCATGGCGTGGCCGCGCGTGTCGTTGATGGCCTTGAAGTGGTCCACGTCCATCACGATCACGGCTAAATCGGCCAGATCAGCCATGGCATGCAAGACGCGTTGATCGCCCAGCGAGAAGAAGGTGCCCCGGTTGAGGATGCCGGTGAGCGAGTCGTGTTCGGCCATCTCACGCAAGGAACGTTCCAAGCGCTTGCGCTCGGTGATGTCAAAGATGGCCCCGGCTTGGCCGGCGATCTGGCCGAAGGCATCACGAAACACCCCTTTGTGGAAGGTCACGTCCCGCAGCTCGCCGTCGGCGTAACGCACTTGGGCGTCATAGACCTGCCGCCCACCGCTGGCCAGCAAGGTGCGATCCGCTTCTTCGTAGATCCGGGCCAAGTGTGCTGGGGCGACGTCGTAGACCGTCTTGCCCAGCACCTGTTCACGCCTCAAGCCGATGTAAGCCTCGAAGGCCCGGTTGCAGCCCCGGTATACGCCGTGGG
>NZ_JBYSVC010000122.1:0-4862 GCF_057922285.1 Leptothrix toolikensis (SeqCode) | reverse complement strand
CCGTTTTCGACCATAAAGCGGTGCTGGGCCTCGGTATCGACGCCTTCGGCGATCACGCTCAGGCCGCGTGAGCGGGCCAAGTCGAGCACCGCGCGGGCAGCCACGGCGCAGGTGGCGTCACCAGGAAGCCCCGCCACGCAGAGGCGACCGATTTTCAACTTGTCGATGGCGAGCGTGCGCAAGCGCTCCAAAGCAATGGCCTCAAGGCCCAGCGGCTCCACCGACAGCCGCACACCGAGCTGGCGCAGCGCGCCAAGGCGCTCATCAACTTGGGCAGCGGGTTGCTGAAAGATCGCCCCAGCGAGCTTGAATTCGAGCCACACCCCGGGAATCTGTTCTTCCACCAAGATCTGCTGCACCCGGGTGATGAAATCCCGCTGCTGCCACTGGGCCGCAGAGATGGGCAGGGCCACGCTGAACCAAGCCGGCATGCCGACATGCTGCCAAGGGCGCGCGGCCCGGGCGGCAGCGCGGATCATCCACAGGCCCAAGGCTTGGAGCAGGCTGGGCGAGAGCCCACCGGGATGGGCCAGCGAGCCCGCCGCCGGGGCGGGAAGATCAAGCCAGTGATCGTCGGGGTGATGCCAGCGCAGCCGGGCATCGGCACCCGTGGGCGCACCGTCACTGCAACGCAGCTGGGGCAGGAAATGCAGCGCCAAATCGTCGTTGAGCAAAGCGGTGCGGATCTGACTTTCGAGGCGCAAGGCCTTGAGTCCGGCGGCGGCGGTCGGCCCGGCCGAGACACTGGCCTGATCAGAGCCGCCACGCAAGCGGATCTGGTGCAAGGCCGTCTGGGCGTTTTGCAGCAGCGCTTCGGCCGACAAAGGGCTGTCTTCGCTGCTGCGCGCCATGCCAATCGAGGACTCCATCACCAAGCTGATGCCGTCGATAAAGAGCGCCGCTTCGAGGCTGGTTTTAAGCCGCAGGGCAATGGCTTCCAAGTCTTGCTCTTGGCGCAACTCGGGCAACAGCACCCAAAAAGCGTGCCGATCCACACAAGCCACGCTGTCACTGCCACGCAGTGGCATGCGTAAGCGCCGAGCCACCTCACGCAAGATGATTTCGGCACGCTGGCTACCCAAGGTGGCTTCGAGGGCATCGAAGCGATCCAAGCCCACATGCAACAAACCAACGTGGTGCTGCTCGGCCGCCAAAGCGGCGTTCAACTGGGTCAGCAAGGCAAATCGATTGGCCAAACCTGTGAGCAAGTCGTGATGCAGCAAATCATGGAGATGGGTGGGCGCGAGGGTGGCTTCGCTGGCGTCGCGCACCACGCTGACCACCACGGGGCTGTCGGCAATCGGGTTGCGGCGTTCAATCCACTCGACCGCCAAGGCCGAACCATCGGCACGGCGCAAGGCCCCCATGGGTTCGCTGTGGACAAAATCCTGCCAAGGCCGGCCAATGAGCTGATCCAGCGACACGTCAAGCAGACGGCACAAAGCCGGATTGGCATCGACCACCAGCCCGGCTTGTTCCAGCACGATGCCTTCGCGACCCGCTTGCACCATGCGGCCGAGGCGTTGGCGCGAGGCCTGCATCGACTGCGATTGGGCGTAGCTCCGGGTGGTGTCTTCCACCAGCACGTACAGCCCGATCAGGACACTCACCCGGTCGAGGTGCGGGGCTAGGGTGATTTGCAGCCAGCGCTGATTTTCAGGGGCCGTATCGGGCGGGGCCGGCAGCAGATACGGTTGTTCGAGCCGGATAGCGGTGCGGACACGCTGCACGTGGTCGATGGCGGGGCGACAAATGCGCGCCAAGTCACGGCCCACCACTTCAGCCCAAGAACTACCGTGGCGCTTGTGTGCCGGTACCTCGAAGGTTTGGGCGAACAAGACGTTGGTGTAGAGGCAGGTGTGTCCCGCCACATCCAAGTAGGCCAAAGGCAGCGGGATGCCATCCGTGCGGTCGAGTGCGGCCTCCATGTGGGCTTGCATCAACTGCTCAGACTGCTTGACGAGCGTCACGTCATGCAGCACGCACAAACAACTGGTGCCTTGCACTTGCCAACGCAAAGTGGCCGACAGCCAGCGCACGGGCAAGCCGCTGTTGCCGACCCAACCCAGCGGGCCGACATGGACACTTCGGTCCGCCAAGGCCGCGTAGAGCTGCGTGCGGGCGTCGGTATCCAACAAGGAGAGCCAGTCGGTGCCGGTGCCAATGTCTTCGCAATCGGCACTGCGTGCCAACAGCCGGAAAGCCTTGTTGGCGCGCAACATGCGGGCGTCGTTGGCCAGCATGATCATGGGTACGCCAAGCTGTTCCCAATCCAGCGCAGTGGCGGCGGCAGGCGCGGGAGGGTGTGGCACCGCCGGGGCTTCGCCGGGGGCTGGGGATAAAGCAGTCATGACAAGCTGCGGCGTGGGTGCTGCGGATTTCAGAGGATGTAGCGCGAGAGATCTTGGTCACGGACCAGATCAGCCAGCCGGCGGTTTACTTCGGCCGCATCGACCGTGAAGGTCTGGCCTTGGCACTGTGGGGCCTCAAAGGAGATTTCGTCGAGCAAGCGCTCCATCACGGTCGAGAGCCGGCGCGCGCCGATGTTTTCAGTGCGCTCGTTGACTTCAAAAGCCAACTCAGCCAGCCGGCGGATCGCATCGGGCTGAAAGACCAAGGTGACGCCTTCGGTGGCCAACAGCGCTTGGTATTGCCGAATCAGACTGGCCTGGGTGCTGCTGAGAATCGCCTCGAAGTCATCGACCGAGAGCGACTTCAACTCGACCCGGATCGGGAAACGCCCTTGAAGCTCGGGGATCAGATCGCTGGGCCGCGAGAGATGAAAGGCGCCGGAGGCGATGAACAAAATGTGATCAGTACGCACCATGCCGTACTTGGTCGAGACCGAAGTGCCTTCGACCAAAGGCAGCAGATCGCGCTGCACGCCTTGGCGGGACACATCCGCGCCTTGGCTGTCTTGGCGGGTGGCGACCTTGTCGATCTCGTCGATAAAGACGATGCCGTTTTGCTCGGTGTTGCTCAGCGCACGGGTTTTGATCTCGTCGTCGTTCAAAAGCCGTGCGGCTTCCTCGTCGATCAGCAAGCGGCGGGCTTCGCGGATGCTGAGCTTGCGGCTCTTGCGGCGCTCACCGCCCATTTGGGCAAACATGCCCTTGAGCTGCTCGGCCATGTCTTCCATGCCGGCCGGACCCATGATCTCCACGGCGGGGCGGGCCTCGGCCAGCTCCAAGTCAATCTCTTTGTCGTCGAGCTGCCCTTCGCGCAAGCGCTTGCGCAGGGTTTGGCGGGCGACACTGTCGGGTGTCGATATCGGACCAAAATCGCTGCGCGGCGGCGGAATCAAGACATCAAGGATGCGGTCCTCGGCGGCGTCTTCGGCCATCGGCCGCAGCCGCTTGATCGCTTGTTCGCGCTCTTGCTTGATGGCGCTGTCGATCAAGTCGCGGATGATGGTGTCCACGTCCTTGCCGACATAGCCCACTTCGGTGAACTTGGTGGCTTCGACCTTGATGAAGGGCGCTTGGGCCAAGCGGGCCAAGCGCCGTGCGATCTCGGTTTTTCCCACGCCGGTGGGGCCGATCATCAAGATGTTCTTGGGCGTGATTTCGCCGCGCAAGGCCTCGGGCACTTGCTGACGACGCCAGCGGTTGCGCAGCGCAATCGCTACCGCCCGTTTGGCTTCGCGTTGGCCGACGATGTGGCTGTCGAGTTCGGAGACGATCTCCTGCGGGGTCATGTTCATGTCGGCTTGGATCAGCTCAGCACTTCGAGGGTGTGCTGCTGGTTGGTGTAAATGCACAAGTCCCCGGCGATCTCAAGCGAGCGCTTGACGATGGCCTCAGGAGGCAGTTCGGTGTGTTCCAGCAAGGCGCGAGCGGCCGCTTGGGCATAAGGCCCACCTGAGCCGATGGCCACGATGCCTTGTTCGGGCTCCAACACGTCACCGTTGCCGGTGATGATGAGCGAGGCGCTGCGATCCGCCACGGCCAGCATGGCCTCAAGACGGCGCAGCACCCGGTCGGTACGCCAGTCGCGGGTCAGCTCAACAGCGGCGCGCACCAAGTTGCCTTGGTGCTTTTCAAGCTTGGCTTCAAAACGCTCAAACAGCGTGAAAGCATCGGCCGTAGCACCGGCAAAACCGGCCAAAACTTGATCGTGATAGAGCTTGCGCACTTTGCGCGCGCTGGCTTTGACGACAATGTTGCCGAGCGTGACCTGACCATCACCACCGATGGCCACTTGCTGGCCCCGGCGCACGCTGATGATCGTTGTGCCGTGATAAGACTCCATGATGTGTTCTTTTGAAGACTAAAAAGCAAAAAAGGGCACGGATATCTATCGCTATCGTGCCCATGGCTCATGAAGCGGGCATATCGGCCCGATTCAGATGTGACGAATTTTGATGCGAGCGTGCTCTTTGAAGCCCATCGCATCGCAGAAAAGGGCGACAAGCCGGTGCGCATTATCGAAGGTCACGGTTTGCCCTTGGTTGTGCCGACTCACCACCCAATTAAGCAAATCACCCGCCGCGACGAAGTCGAGGCGGATCAGGCGCAGGCACGAGACGGTGATGTAAATCGCGCCCCCAATTTGGGTATCAATCTCTTTGAGCTTGTCACTGATATCACCCACCATGTGACCGGAAATTTCGACACTCGCCGTTTCACTTGGGGTGTCATCGACCAAATCAGAGTCGAGAAATCCAGTAGACACACCGTCGTTGGGTGAGGTCAGCGACGGCGAGACCGTCATGCCATCGTCACTCGAAAGGCGGATGCTGCAACGCGCCGCCGACCATGACGGTGGTGACACCTCGTAGGTCATGCAGTAGTCCATCGCCGTTTGGTCGAATTCGACCGTGCGATTGGCCAAGCGCAAGATTTCCATGCGCAGCAACCAAC
>NZ_JBYSVC010000121.1:0-4898 GCF_057922285.1 Leptothrix toolikensis (SeqCode) | reverse complement strand
GCTGCTGCTGCTGCCGATGCTGCGCAAATGCAGCCCTTCGACAAGCTCAGCCCGAACGGGTCGGGGGGTGGCTCCCCTCGCCCGCGCTGCGGGAGAGGGGCCGGGGGTGAGGGCTGATGGGGCTCAGTCCGCGCTGTTTTGCGCATCCCCCACCGGCACGCAGGCACAAAACAGGTTTCGGTCGCCCCAGACGTTATCGACGCGGCCGACGGGGCTCCAGTATTTGTTTTGGCGCAAGGATGCCACCGGGTAGGCGGCGGTTTCGCGGCTGTAGGGGTGGGGCCAGTCGATTTTGAGCAGGCTCTCGGCGGTGTGCGGGGCGTTTTTGAGGGGGTTGTCCTCACGCGGCAGGAGGCCCGATGCGACGTGGGCTATTTCCTGCCGAATCGCCAGCATGGCGTCGCAGAAGCGGTCCAGCTCAATCAGCGGTTCGCTCTCGGTGGGTTCCACCATCAGCGTGCCGGCCACGGGGAAGGAGAGCGTTGGGGCGTGGAAGCCGTAGTCGATCAGGCGCTTGGCGACGTCTTCGGCACCGATGCCGGTGGCGTCTTTGAGCGGGCGCAGATCGAGGATGCATTCGTGCGCCACGCCGCCGCCTTTGACGCTGTCGATGCCACCGCTGAAGTGGATGTCGTAGGCGTCGCCCAAGCGGGCGGCGATGTAGTTGGCGCTCAGGATCGCCACTTCGGTGGCGGTTTTGAGGCCCTCAGCGCCCATCAAGCGCACGTACATCCAGCTGATTGGCAGCACAGCGGCGTTGCCGAGCGGTGCGGCGGACACGGCACCGACGCTTTGTGCCGTGCCGATGCCGGCCGTTCGGTGTGCCGGCAGGAACGGCACCAAATCGGCCACCACGCAGACCGGGCCGACGCCGGGGCCGCCACCGCCGTGCGGGATGCAGAAGGTCTTGTGCAGGTTCAGGTGACTCACGTCGCCGCCAAATTCACCCGGGGCGGCCACGCCGACGAGTGCGTTCATGTTGGCCCCGTCCACATAGACCCGACCACCGTGTTCATGCACCAGCGCGCAGATCGCCTTGACGTGGGTGTCAAAGACGCCGTAGGTCGAGGGGTAGGTGATCATGATCGCGGCGAGCCGGTCGCGGTGCTGTTCGCACTTGGCGCGCAGATCGACCAGATCAATGTTGCCTTCGATATCGCACTTGGTGACCACCACCTGCATGCCGGCCATCTGCGCCGAAGCCGGGTTGGTGCCGTGGGCGCTTTCCGGGATCAGGCAGATGCTGCGGTGTGCTTCGCCCCGGCTGGCGTGCCATGCCTTGATGACCAGCAGCCCGGCGTATTCGCCCTGCGAGCCGGCGTTGGGTTGCAGGCTGATGCCTTGGTAGCCGGTGGCTTGGCAGAGCCAGCCGGTGAGCTGCTCGTTCAGCGCCCAGTAGCCCGCCAGTTGATCGGCCGGGGCGAAGGGATGCACCCCGGCAAATTCCGGCCAAGTGATCGGGATCATCTCGGCGGTGGCGTTGAGCTTCATGGTGCAAGAGCCGAGCGGAATCATGCTGCGGTCCAGCGCCAGATCCTTGTCCGACAAGCGGCGGATGTAGCGCAGCATCTCGGTTTCGCTGTGGTGCGAGTTGAAGACCGGGTGCGTCAGGAACGCTGAGGTGCGGCGCAGCTCGGCCGGGATCAGCGGTGCGGTGCCGGCCAGCGCTTCGACGCTTGGAGGGGCGGCGTAAGGGGTGGCAAAGAGCGCCCACAGGGCTTCAAGGTCGGCGCGGGTGGTGGTCTCGTCGAGCGAGATGCCCACGGCGTCTTCACTGGCCGCGCGCAGGTTGCGGCCAGAGGCCTCGGCAGCGGCCATCAGCGCGTCACGCTGGCGGGCACCCACCACCACCAGCACGGTGTCGAAGGTGGTGGTGTGGACGGTTTGCACCCCGAGCTGGCGCAGGCCAGCGTCGAGGATGGCGGTGTAGGTGGCGATGCGCTGGGCGATGCGCTTCAAGCCCTGCGGGCCGTGATAGACCGCGAACATGCTGGCGACCACGGCCGGCAGGACTTGGGCGGTGCAGATGTTGGAGGTGGCTTTTTCGCGGCGAATGTGTTGCTCACGGGTTTGCAGCGCCAAGCGATAAGCCGGGTGGCCGTGGCTGTCCACGCTCACGCCCACCAGTCGGCCGGGCATGGAGCGCTTGTAGGCGTCCTGCGTGGCCAGATAAGCCGCGTGCGGGCCGCCCGCGCCCATCGGCATGCCGAAGCGCTGGGTCGAGCCGCAGGCAATGTCGGCCCCAAGTTCACCGGGGGGCACCAAGAGCGTGAGCGCCAGCAAGTCGGCCGCGACGATGGCCAGGCTGCCGGCGGCATGCACCGCGTCGATGATCGGGCGCAGATCACGCACCTGACCGTTGACGCCGGGGTATTGCAGCAGCACGCCAAAGGCCGGGGTCGCGGCCACGCTGGCGGCGATCTCGGTGGCGTGTACTTGATCGACCGTGATCCCCAGCGGCGCAGCGCGGGTGTGCAGCACGTCAAGGGTCTGCGGCAACACGTCGTGGGCGACGATGAAGCGGGTGGACTTCGACTTGCCAGCGCGCGCTGCCAGCGTCATCGCTTCAGCAGCAGCGGTAGCTTCATCAAGCATCGAGGCGTTGGCGATGGCCATGCCGCTCAGGTCGCAGACCATGGTCTGGAAGTTGATCAGCGCTTCCATGCGGCCTTGGCTGATCTCGGCTTGGTAGGGCGTGTAGGCGGTGTACCAGGCCGGGTTCTCTAGGATGTTGCGCAGGATGACGCCGGGCGTGTGGGTGCCGAAGTAGCCGCAGCCGATGTGCGAAGTCAACACGCGGTTCTTGGCCGCGATGGCTTTGAGCTCAGCCAGCGCGGCGGCCTCGCCCGTGGGCGCGGGCAGATCCATGGGGGCCGCGCGGCGGATGTTGGCCGGCACCACCGCGTCGATCAAGGCCGCACGGCTGGGGCTGCCGATGACCGCCAGCATGCGTTGCTCGTCCGAACTGTCTGGGCCGAGGTGGCGGGGGTGGAATTCGGCCAGGTTTTCAAGGCAAGACAGAGCAGATAAAGCAGGCATGGCGATCACTGGCAGGGGGAGGAGGGGGTGTGAGGCTTAGAGGCTTTGCAGCAAGGCGTCGTAGCCGGTGGCGTCGAGCAAGCCGTCGAGCTCAGCGGGGTGGGACAGACGCACCTTGAAGAACCAGCCCGAGGCCAGCGGATCGCTGTTGGCCAAGGAGGGGTCGTCGCGCAGGGCTTCGTTGACTTCGACGATCTCGCCGCTGACCGGGGCGTAGACATCGGCGGCGGCCTTGACCGACTCGACCACACCGGCCACATCGCCCTTGGCAAAGGTGGCTCCCACAGCGGGCAGATCGACAAAAACCACATCCCCCAGCGCGTCTTGGGCGTGCACGGTGATACCGACCACCGCAGCGGCGGTGTCAGCGGCGTTGATCCATTCGTGGTCGGGGCTGAACTTGATGCTCATGAAAAAAACTCCTGAAATGAAGCAGGTGGGTTGCAAGGAAGGAAAGCGCGATTCTGCGGGATCAGCCTCGGAAGTAGCGCTGGGGCACGAACGGCATGGCGCTGACTTGCATGGGGGTGCGCTTGCCGCGCACTTCGGCCAGCACGGCGCTGCCCACGGCGGCGTAGCGGCTGTCGATCCACGCCATGGCGATGGGGTGGCCCAAGGTGGGCGAGACCGTACCGCTGGTGACGCGGCCGATGCTTTGGCCCTCGGGGTTGAACAGGACCGCTCCTTCACGCACCGGCAAACGCTCCAGCCCGATCAGGCCGACCCGCTTGCGCTGGGGGCCGTCGCGCCACTGCTGCGCCAGCATGTCGGCCCCGGGGTAGCCGCCAGCCCGGGCACCGTCGGGGCGGCGCACCTTTTGCATTGCCCAGTTCAAACCGGCTTCGACCGGCGAAGTTTGCGTGTCGATGTCGTGGCCGTAGAGGCACAGACCCGCTTCGAGACGCAGGGTGTCGCGAGCGCCCAAGCCGGCGGGTGCCACTTCGGGCTGGGCCAGCAAGGCGCGGGCCAAGGCTTCGGCCGCTTCAGCGGGAACGGAGATTTCGAAGCCGTCTTCGCCGGTGTAGCCCGAGCGGGTCACAAAACAAGCCGCACCGGCCAACGTAAAGACCGCGCCGGTCATGAACGTCAAGGCGTTCACGCCGGGGTTCAGGCGCGCCAAGACAAGAGCGGCTTGTGGGCCTTGCAAGGCGAGCAAGGCTCGCTCAGGCATGGGGATGACTTGGCAGCGGTGATGACCACGTGTTTGACCGTTGTCACCGATGGTGCTTTGCAGATGGGCGATGTCGGCCGCCTTGCAGCCGGCGTTGACCACCAAAAAGAGATCGCCAAATTCGGCCACCGCATCCATGGGTGGGCGAGTGATCATCAGATCGTCGAGCAAGCCGCCTTGCTCGTTGGTGAAGAAGGCATAGCGCTGTTTGCCAGCACCGAGACCAAGCACATCGACGGGCACCAAGGTTTCAAGCGCCGCAGCGGCATCCGCGCCGACCAAGCGCACTTGGCCCATGTGCGAGACATCAAACAGGGCGGCCGCGCTGCGGCACTGGCGGTGCTCGGCCAAGATGCCAGCGGGGTATTGCACCGGCATGTCGTAGTCCGCAAAGGGCACCATGCGGGCACCGAGTTCGCGGTGCAGGGCATGCAAAGGGGTGACGCTCAGCGCGTCTTGGGGGCTCAGGGACATGATCACGGACCGATCTAAGGGCAAGAATGCACGCCACCGCTGCCGGTGGGCCTGCCCTCGCTGTCCGCTTTACCTGAGAGATTGACGCCCACATCGAGCGCTTGCCCCTTCGGTGGATGGCCTCCAGGGGCCACCTCTCTCCAGTGAGGATCACGGCAGCCCTTGCGGGCATGCCGTGTCTGCCAGTCCTTTGGCCTGAGCGTTCAGGTCGTGC
>NZ_JBYSVC010000120.1:0-4945 GCF_057922285.1 Leptothrix toolikensis (SeqCode) | reverse complement strand
GCTTGCTGCGCCTCGTCCAGTCGCCTCAGCGCTTGGGCCACATCGCCCAGTTTGTTCATGGAAACCGACAGATCGCGCAGACGCTCAGGCGACTTGCCAAAGTCATCAATCAGGGTACGACGCAGCTTTTCACTTTCTCGGTAGGCTTGTTGCGCTTCATCTAACCGTCCCAGTGTTTGGGCCACATCGCCCAGTTTGTTCATGGAAACCGACAGATCGCGCAGGCGCTCAGGGGTTTCGCCAAAGTCATCAATCAGGGCGCGAGCTAGTTTTTCGCTCTCTCGGTAAGCCTGTTGCGCTTCATCCAGTCGTCCCAAAGCTTGGGCTAAATGACCCAAGTTATTCAGGGAGACCGATAGATCGTGCAGGCGCTCAGGGGTCTTGCCAAAGTCATCAATCAGGGCACGAGCTAGTTTTTCGCTCTCTCGGTAAGCCTGTTGCGCTTCATCCAGTCGTCCCAAAGCTTGGGCTAAATGACCCAAGTTATTCAGGGAGACCGATAGATCGTGCAGGCGCTCAGGGGTCTTGCCAAAGTTATGAATCAGGGCGCGAGCTAGTTTTTCGCTCTCTCGGTAAGCCTGTTGCGCTTCATCCAGCCGACCCAACGCTTGGGCCATATTGCCCAGTCGATCCATCGAAACCGACAGATCACGTAGGCGTTCAGGGGTTTGGCCAAAGTCAGCCATCAAGGAGCGGGTGATCTGCTCGCTCTCACGGTAGGCTTGTTGCGATTCCTCCAGCCGTCCCAGTGTTTGGGCCACATCGCCCAGTTTGTTCATGGAAACCGACAGATCACGCAGGCGATCAGGCGACTTGCCAAAGTCAGCCATCAAGGAGCGGGTGAATTTCTCACCCTCACGGTAGGCTTTCTCTGCCTCATCCAACCGTCCCATTGTTTGGGCCACATCGCCCAGTTTGTGCAGGGCAACCGCCAGATCGCGCAGGCGCTCAGGCGACTTGCCAAAGTCAGCGACCAAGGCGCGGGCGCGTTGGGCCGTTTCCTGTGCCATGGGCCAAGCTAGTTCGCTGTGACCGGAGGCCAAGGCTGCTTCAATGGCTTGCGCGGCATCCCACGGGGATACGGCCTGACCACGATCTTGGCCGGCTTGCCAGCGCAGCACTGCCGCAGGCAACTCGCGACTGGGAGGGCTGTGCAGGGCGGCTACTGGTGTTGAGTCTGACGAGACCACTTGGACCGACGAAGGGGGCTGCTGCGCAAAGCCTTGCGTCTCTGGTGGTTCTAAATAGACCGAGGGTTGGCGGATCGTCCACAGGTCTGGGGCCGCCTCGGCGGCTGGTTTGGTCCAATCCAGTGGCAACGCCAGAACGACGGTACGGCCGTGCTCACGGACGAGTGCAGCGCGCCGTTCATTGAGGCGGTGCAGAAATTCTCGTCTAGCCTCATCCCAACTTGCTGCGCCGGGATGACCATCCAAGTCCAGCCACAAGGGCATGCCCATGTCAACGTGGACGCTGGCTGGGTTGATCGCAATGGGCAGTAAACACCGGATCAGATCGGTGGCTTGGCGTGCTTCAGGCCGTTGGAAGGGCCGAACCTGCATTTGCATGAGGTCATGGGCCCGTTGGAACAGCGCCTGTTTGGCATGCCTGTCGCTACAAAAGACGAAGACAAGCCCAAATTCCTGAGCCCACTCCAAACTGCTGCGCAGCGTTTGCCAAGCCGCCTCAAGGGGCGGGAGTTTTGGGTGGTTCATCCAAGCGGTCAATCAAGGGCCAAAGCAGCGGGTGGATATCGAACCACTCCGCCCCATTGCGGTAGTTCAGGATCACGCGTGTATCAAAGAGGCGGGCCAACGTGCGCAAGGAATCGCCTCGGTCTGCCGCAATGGCGTTATGGCTGCGGGCGATGTCCGCCAGCAAAGGCCATTCGCTTTTCACGGTAAGGCGTTCGGTTTCGCCCTTGTTCTCATCCATGACCTGTTGAACCACAGGATCGTCAGCGCGCAACGGCAAACGATCCAAGGCAAACAGTGCCTTGCCGACCACGCCTGAAACCAAGCGCTGCATAAAGTGCCGAAGATCGCCACCCGAGGCCTGTGCCAAGGCATCCAGTGCCGAGCTATCCAGCACCTGCGCCCAAGCCGCATAGCGCCGCTCAATCAGGCTGCGCATTTTCTCCAAACCTTCCGGACGGGGCTGGCGTCGATAGGCCGTCGGGGTGCCGTTCGCGATGGGTTTGGCATAGACCCGCACCGAAGCCAGTGCGTGGCAGGTCACGAAGTTGCGCACATCGGACAGCAGTGCCAAGTAGGGCGGTACGGAATACACGACGCTGGCACTTGGAATGCGCAGGCGGTCAAAGTCCCCGGCAAAGGTGGTGACCACGTGCTGGAACATGGCATCTTGATCGGCCCCGGACACCCCGCGTAGCCGTTCGAGCGAATCCACAATGACCACCACCCGTTGTTCCCGTTGTTCAGGGCGAGTTCGCAGCCGGATGAATTCGACGATCTCACCCGCAAAGCTTTGGACCTTCTTGGTCCACTCTAGGGGGGTCGAAAGATCGCGAATCTTCTTGGCCACCGAGACCTGCTGCTCTTTGAGCTTGAGCTTGAGCCCATGGGCGGAGACTTCGCTGAGTTCGATGTCTGTTTGCAGCCATGCCGCAAAGCGCGTCCACGCGCTTGACGTCAAGAAATCTTCTTTGCACTTCTCATCCGCCCATGCTGCCAAGCCTGCGGTGACCAAGAGCAAGATGCTTTCAACCGTCACCTTTTCGGTTTCAGTGATGAAATCAAGACTGTCAAACCGGATGACTTGGGAGTCTTCATCCAGCAGCATTTGCTCCAGCCTACGAAGTTCCGTACTTTTGCCCGTGCCGCGTTGCCCGGTGAAGTAGAAAAGTTGGCTATCGAGGCGTGGGCGGGCCAGGATTTCTTCAAACAACGCACTGATGACATCTTCCTCAGGCGTTCCATGCAAATCGGGAACGTACCGCTGATCATCCGGAGTCATGGCGATATCCGTTTCGACCAATGCGGCGCGAAATTCTCGAAGTTGCTGTTTATCCATGGCGGCAATTATCGTGCTACCTCACCAACCGAACGAGGTTGGCGTAGTGGCGGAAGTTGTAGTCGATGTAGCCGCGTTCGAAATTGACGCTCCAAGCGTAGGTGGGGTGGCGATCTACGGACCATGCGCTCCAAAACCAGCTGGCTGAGGTGTTTGGGAAAGCGGTTTCGTCGATGGTGGCGATACCCGTACCCGGTATCACACTGTGGTCCACCAGACTGGACAGTTCATTCACATTGGGTAAGCGCCAACCCGTTTGGCTAGCGGCATAGGCGAGGGCTTGTTCGTGGGTGTACGTCTTGGCCCGACCGGCACACGTTGGCGGTGCCTGCCCCGCCGCACAGCGCGCCCAAGTCAACCTGGTTTCGTGATCGACCACGGTCAAACCATCGGATGAAACCGCCCAGCGCGGCTGCGCCAAGATGCTTTGGGCCTGAACTACCACGCTCAGCGCTAGCACCACCATGGCCAGTATCAAGTGACGCTCATGTTTTGTGGATCTCATCGGTTTCATGATGACCATCCTTCTTTCTGACTCGTCTGCGCACCTGTTATGGTGCCCGTCCACATTCACTCAACCCAACCAAGGACTGATCATGGGACTTTTCGACTCTATCGCCTCACAAGCCGTCGGCGCGCTGACGCAAGCTGCCGCGACACATACACCCGCTGCTGCACAGCCTACTCCCGATCTCATGGGGGCCGTGATGGGCTTGATCGGTGGTGTGCAGGGTGGGGGCATTGCTGGGCTGGTGAGTGCTTTCCAAGCCCAAGGGCTGGGCAGCATCATCGCATCATGGATGGGTGGTGGCGAGCACCTGCCGGTCTCGGCGCAGCAACTGCTGGCCGTGTTGGGCAACGAACAAGTGCAAGCCATTGCTCACAAACTGGGCCTGCCGGCGCTGGATGCTTCGCAAGCCATGGCGAGCCTCTTGCCCTCCGTCATCAGCAGCCTAGGCTCCAACGGCGCTTTGCCGGCGGGTGGTGATCTGCTCAGCCAAGGGCTGTCGATGCTGGGCGGTTTCGGCCACAAGGGTTGACCGAAGGGCCGAATTGGCGGAAGCGGTGAGATTCGAACTCACGGAGGGCGTCAGCCCTCGCCGGTTTTCAAGACCGGTGCCTTAAACCGCTCGGCCACGCTTCCTTGAGAAGGCCGCGATTGTCGCAGATTTTTGGCTCTTTTTTTGGATGGCTTAGCGACGACGTGAGCCGCCAAGCAAAGAGCCCAAAACACCGCGCACGATTTCGCGGCCGACCGCGCTGCCCATGCTGCGCATGGCCGACTTGGCCACCAAGTGCGCCATCGAGGACAAACCCGCCAGCAAGGGGCTTGCGGCGGCGGGTTCAGCAGCGGTCGATGCTGATGCTGTCGGTGGGGGTGCTGCCCGACCCTTGAGGCGTTCGTAGGCCGATTCGCGGTCGATGGTTTTCTCGTAGACCCCGGCCACCAAAGAAGTGGCTATCAACTGGCGACGTTGCTCAGGCGTGATCGGGCCGATTTGACTGCCCGGCGGCTCGATAAAGACGCGCTGCGTCACCCCAGGGCGGCCTTGCGCATCCAGCAAACTCACCAGCGCTTCCCCCACGCCCAACTCACTGATGGCGCGGGCGATATCGAGCTCGGGGTTGGGGCGCATCGTCTCGGCTGCCGTGCGCACCGCTTTTTGGTCGCGCGGGGTGAAGGCACGCAGGGCGTGCTGCACCCGGTTGCCGAGCTGGCCGAGGACGGTATCCGGGATGTCTTGCGGGTTTTGGGTGATGAAATAAAGGCCCACGCCTTTGGAGCGCACCAGCCGCACCACGTGCTCGATGCGCTCTTGCAGCATCTTGGGCGCATCGTTAAAGAGCAGATGCGCTTCATCAAAGAAGAACACCAACTTGGGCTGATCGAGATCGCCGACCTCCGGCAGCG
>NZ_JBYSVC010000119.1:0-5051 GCF_057922285.1 Leptothrix toolikensis (SeqCode) | reverse complement strand
GCGGTGGCTTCGGCCGGCACCTCAAGCGTGGCGGTCTTCAGCGCATAGATCGTGAAGATGTAATGGTGCGGCTTGTCGCCTTGGGGTGGGCAGGGGCCGCCATAGCCGGTCTTGCCGAAATCCGTCCGGCCTTGCTGGGTTGAACCCGGCAAGCGCATGCCGGTTTCAGTGCCCGCACCTTCGGCAAAACCACTGGCTTGCCCGGGGATGTTGTACGCCACCCAATGCCACCAGCCCGAGCCGGTGGGTGCGTCCGGGTCATAGACCGTGAGCGCAAAACTTTGGGTGTTGGCGGGCGCGCCGCTCCAACGCAGCGCGGGCGAGAGGTTGCCGCCCGAGCAGCCGAAACCAGAAAACACATGCTTGTCGGCGATGGTGCTGTCCGGGGCCACGCTGGGGCTGGTGAGGGTGAAATCTGCCGCAGTGGCGGTGCCGCAAGTCAGTGCAGCAGCACTCAGGGCCAGCCCGGCCGCGACGGTTCGAAACAAGGTCTTGGACATGGAGTTCTCCGGGTAAAGACGTGTGAAGGCGTGCATCTTGCCTTGCCTGTGCCGGTTTTGCTGAGGTGTGTCGGCTGGCAAAGGCTTTTGATCTTGGCGGGCTGCTCGTGTCACGATAGCGGTGTTCACCATGTTGAGGAGACCGCAATGAAATTCAGTCCCAGCCGATGCCTTCTGGGCGGCGTCTTTGCTTTGATGTTGACGGCCAGCCCGGCATGGGCCGCCTTGGATGTGGGTGCCCAAGCCCCCGACTTCCATGTGCCTGCCGCCTTCGCTGGCAAGACCTTGACCTTCTCGCTGGATAAAGCCCTCAAGAAGGGGCCGGTGGTGTTGTATTTCTACCCCGAAGCCTTCACCAACGGTTGCACCGCCGAGGCCCATGCCTTTGCCGAGTTACTGCCCAAGTTCAAGTCCATGGGGGCCACCGTGGTCGGCATGTCACGTGATGCGATGCCGGTGCTTAAGAAGTTCTCGGTTGAAGCCTGCAACAGCAAGTTCCCGGTCGCCTCCGACCCCGCCATGGACACCATCAAGAAGTACGACGCCGCGTTGTGGGAAGGTGCCAAAGCCGGACGCATCACCTACATCATCAGCCCGACCCACAAGGTGATCTACGCCTACGCCAGCGAAAGCCCCGACCAGCACGCCGAGTTCGCCTTGGCCGCGTTGGGCAAGTGGAAGGCTGAGACCAAGAAGTCGTCTGCATCCAAATGACGACGACGACGCCGCCGCCGCCGACACCGACGCCGCGCTAGCTAGGGCGTCACCGTCACATCGCGCATAAGGCGGCGTAGTTCGTTTTTGACCACGGCGTAGCACTCGCAGGCGCGAGTTTCTAGGCCACAGCGATTCAAGACGGTGATGTGCCCACGGCGGTAGCGAATAAAACCGAGCTGCTGCAATTTGCCAGCGGCGTCGGTGATGCTTTCACGGCGCACGCCCAAGATATTGGCGACCAACTCTTGGGTCATGACCAAGTCATCTGAGGGCAATCGGTCGAGGGTCAGCAAGAGCCAGCGGCTCAGTTGCTGCTCGATCGAGTGATGCCGATTGCACACCGCCGTCTGCGACATCTGGGTCATCAGGGCTTGGGTGTAGCGCAGCAACAGGGCTTGCATCAAGCCACCCCGGTTGAACTCTTGCTTGAGCAGATGGCGCTCCAGCCGGTAAGCGTGACCAGCGGTTTGCACCACGGCCGAGCTTGACGTGGTGTCCCCGCCCATGAACAGCGAGATGCCGACCAAGCCTTCATGGCCCACGCCAGCGGTCTCAGCCGAGGCCCCGGACTCGGTCACGTAGTGCAGCGAGACGATGGCGCTGGTGGGGAAATAGGCGTGCTGCAACTGCATGCCGGGCTCGTAGAGCATGTCACCCAGCCGCAAAGGAACCCATTCCAGGTGCTCGGCCAAACGGTCGAAGTCGGCCGTGGGGTGAAGGGCTGCGAGCAGCAGGTTTTGCTGCGGACTGTGGGGTTCTGAGAGCATCGTAGAGGGCCCGTTTAGGTCGCGTTCAAGACTTCAACCCCGATGCCCCGGTAGCCAATGAATCGGCTGGCTTGGTTGAACATGGGCTCGCCGCTGACCCGGAATAACTTGCGTGAACCGTCGCTGTGGATGCGGCTGAAGGAGAAGTCCAAGAAGGGTTGTCGGGCGGCAATCGTGGCGCGCATGACCTCGCGTTCGGCCTCGTTCCAGCCGCTCCATTGCGGACCGGCCTCCTCGCCGACCAAGGGATCAACGCAGATGCCGAGCATCTCCAACACAGGCCCAGAGACCTTGGTGAATTTGCCGTTTTCGTCTTGTTCCCAGTACCAATCGGAGGCCAACTCAGCCAAGCTGCGATAGCGCGCTTCGCTCTCACGCAGCTCGGCCGTGCGTTCCAGCACCGCTTGCTCCAGCACCTTGTTGTAGTTTTCGAGTCGGCGGTACAGCAGTCGCACTTCAAGCATGTTGTGGATGCGCGTCTTCACTTCAAGTAGATCGAAGGGCTTGCTGATGAAGTCTTTGGCCCCCGCTTGCAGCGCGCGCAGTTTGTGCCCCGGTTGGGCCGTGAGCACGATGACCGGCAAGTAGCCGCCATCCACATCTTGGGTCTTCAAGCAGGCCATCACCTGGAAGCCATCCATGCCGGGCATCTGCAAGTCGAGCAAGATCAGGTCGTAGCGGTGTTTGCGATGCAGGGTGCAAACCTCTAGCGGATCTGAAGTCGAGGCCACGCGGGTGTAGCCGGCTTGCCCCAGCAGTTGCTCCAGAAGATGCACGTTGGCAGCCTGATCATCCACGATCAAGATGTTGGCGTTAAGAATGTCTTGAGCACCGATCATCATCATGCGGAAACCTCTGCGCTTGTAGCGGGTGGTGGGGGTGGTGTGGCTGGGGAAGTGGCCCGGCGCGAGGCCAAGGTCAAGGCCGCATCGAGCGTGTCCATGAACTCGTTGACCTTGATCGGTTTTGTGAGATAGCGGAAAAAGCCCGCCGCCAAGCCTTTTTGGACATCGCGTTGCATGGCATTGGCACTCAGGGCAATCACCGGGATATGCGCTGTGGTCGGGTCATTGGCCAAGATGCGCAAGGCGGAGATCCCGTTGATGCCCGGCAGATGAAGATCCATCAAGATCACATCGGGCCGGAAGCTGCGCGCCATCTCGATCCCGAGGCTGCCGTTGTGCGCGCTCAGCAACCGGATGTCGCTGCGGCGCGCCAAGAGTTGCTCGACCAACATCAAATTGGCCGGGTTGTCCTCGACACACAAAAGCGTCCAACGTGGGGCCTCGACCAGCGACGTGGCCCCGGTGCCGGGTTCGGTGGCTGGGGTCGCATGGCTGGCAAGTTGGGGTGCGGGGGTGGCGTTCAGCTCAATCCAAAACATGCTGCCGACCCCGACGATGCTTTGCGCACCGATGGTGCCCCCCATCAATTCGACCAGTTGTTTGCTCACCACCAAGCCAATGCCGGTCCCTTCCTCGCCGCTGGCCTCTTGACCGAGCCGATTGAAGGGTTGAAACAGTTGGGGCAGGTTCTCGGCGGACAAACCCGCACCGCTGTCCCTAAAGCTGATCCGAATGCGCTCATCGGCGACGGCGTGGCACGTGACTTCGACCGTGCCGCCCGGGCGGTTGTACTTGATCGCGTTCGAGAGCAAGTTGATAAACACCTGCTTGACGCGTGTGCGGTCGGCTTTGACAAAGCAAGTGCCATCGCTGGGTGGAAAGCTGACGTGAATGCCTCTTTTTTGGGCTTGCGGCTCAATCATGGCTTGGCAATCGCTCAGCACGGCGGCCAGCGACATCGGCTCGGGCGAGATCGACAGCCGGCCTGATTCGATCAAGGCGATATCGAGAATCTCGTTGATCAGCTCCAGCAAATACCAACCCGCTTGAAGAATCTGATCGATGCTGGTTTTTTGGCTCGATGTGGGCGGGGGCGCGCTGGACTCCATCAATTGCGCAAAACCCAAAATCGCGTGCAGCGGGGTGCGCAACTCATGGCTCATGCTGGAGAGAAAATCGGATTTGGCCAAATTGGCTTTTTCAGCCACCGATTTGGCGCTTTCCAGCTCGGCGTTCTTCTCTTGGAGCGCTTGAGCAAGTCGGGCGCGTTCGGTCTCGATGCGCTGACGGGCGGTGACATCGCGCAAGATGCCAGTGAAATAACGCTGGCCGCCCAGCTGCATCTCGCTGACGGCCATCTCCATCGGAAAGGTGCTGCCGTCCTTGCGCAGCCCCAGCACCTCCCGACCCTTGCCCACCATGCGTTCTGCTTCGCTGGCACGGTAGTCATCAAAGGTGCCATGGAGGAGATGGGGCGGGTTACGGCCAAGCTCGGGAATCAGCAGGCTGAAGCGCTGGCCGATCAGCTCTTTGGCTTGATAGCCAAACATGCGTTCAGCGGCTGGATTGATGGTTTCGATCACGCCGTGGTGGGCCTGCAAGGTGATGATGCCGTCCACCACGGTGTTGAGAATGGTCTGGATCAGCGCCGAGCCGTCGCGCAAGGCCTGCTGTGCGGCGTAGTCCCTGGTGACGTCACGAAACACCAGCACCGCGCCGATCACCGCGTCATCGCGGTCGCGGATCGGCGCACAACTGTCCGCGATATCGCATTCACTGCCATCCAGCGCGATCAGCACCGTGTGGTTGGCCAAGCCTTGGACCGTGCCATGCGCCAAAGCGGCCATCACGGGGATGGTGACGGCCTGACGGCTGCCTTTGTTGATGATGTGGAAAACATCGCTCACCGAGCGCCCCAGTGCCTGCTGCTGGGTCCAGCCGGTGAGGTGTTCGGCCACAGGGTTCATCAGCGTGATGTGGGCGTTGGCATCGGTGGCAATCACTGCGTCACCGATCGAGTTGAGCGTGATCGCCAGCTTTTCCTCGCGGTCGCGCAAGGCCAAGTGGGCTTCCCGCCGCTCGGCCTCGGCTTGCTGGCGCGCCGTGTTGTCGGTGCCGATCAGCAAGTAGCCGATGATTTCGTTGTGATCATCGCGCAGCGCGGTGACCGACACCACGGCCGGGAAACGGCTGCCGTCCTTGCGGATGTAGGTCAGCTCGTA
>NZ_JBYSVC010000118.1:0-5120 GCF_057922285.1 Leptothrix toolikensis (SeqCode) | reverse complement strand
GCAGGAGCAGGAGCAGGAGCAGGAGCAGGAGCAGGAGCAGGAGCAGGAGCAGGAGCAGGAGCAGCGGCCGCCGGCGCTTCGAGCGCACCCAGATCGGGGCCAAGTCCTGCGGGGGTGCGCACCGAGCGCTGGCCGTTGACGTCGATCTGGTAAAGCACCGGGTGCAGGCTAGCGGCGGCAGGCAAAGCGCTGGCCGCATCCACCAGGCTCGATTTGGCCAACGGCACCATGGTGCTGAGTGTGACCGGGGCGGTCGCGGCACTGATCAAGTTGGCGGTGCCGTTGAGCTGGCCGTTGATCGGGCTGAAGTAGTCCACCCAGCCGGTGCTGGTCCAGTTGCGGCCGAGATTGACGATGCCATCGCTCACCCAAGGAGCAGCCACCCCTTGCGACTGCGGTGCGCGCATCGCCCGCCCGCCATTGACCGTGCTGTCGTAGACGAAGATGTTGTTGAAGACCTCGGCCTTTTCCAGCGTGGTGGAAAGCTGGAACATCCACGACTTGGGCCCGCCGGTGACATGGACCGAGTTGTTGTAAACGTACAGCGTGCCTTGGCGGAAGATGGGTTCCCCCCAAGTCAGGCCAGCGGCGCTGCCGAAGTGATCGCCGCCGTAGTGGATCGTGCTGCCCAAGTTGCCGTTGCGCACGATCAAGTTGCCGTAGACGAACGCGCTGCGATACGCCGGCTCAGCGGTGGCTGTTACGGGGAAGCCTTCAGCTTCGACCAAGTCGATGGCATGGCCGCCGTCTTCGATCAGGTTGTAGCGCACCACGGTGCCGGCTGAGCGGTCTTTGACCGAATGGCCCAAGGCCCCGGCGCGCAGCGCACCGTAGCGGTTGAACTCATTCACCATGCCCACGCTTTCGGTGTAGGTGGTGTGGGCCAAGTCGCTGCCGACGATACCGTGGCCCCAGAAATAGTTGCCGCTGAGCTGGATGTTGCGGGTGACTTCGGACGGGGCCAGATCGGTCGATCGGCTGAAGACCGCTTGGACGCAGTCGCTGATTTCGTTGTCAGCGATGGTGATGTTCTGGCCTTTGTGGATCCAAATCCCGGCGCTGAAATCGCTGTAGATCTGCGGTAGACCCGAGCCGCTGATGTAGCTGTAGCTGGGATGCGCGTGGCGGATGGCCAAGCCGTCGATCTGGATGTAGCTCGGGAAGCTCGTCGAAGCCTGTGCGGTGTACAAGCTGTTGACCATGATGACCGCGCGCGACTGTTGCAAGTCTTGGTTGGACATCCCCAAGGCGGGATCAAAGGCCGGGTTGCCGTATTCCTTGAGCAGCGCAGCGCGGGTGGTGGTGGCGCGGCCGTCGATTTCCGGGCGCTGATTGGCGGGACCACGGATGCCACAGATGCGCACCGGCGCGGCAGCGGTGCCCTTGGCGGCGACGATCATCTTGCCGGCATAAGGCACGCCGTTGTTGTACTCAATCCGCACGCTGTCACCGGCCCCGAGCTTTTCCCAAGGCACGCTGTCGAGCGTGGGATACGTCAAGCCGGGGCCGACGTGATAGTCCACGCCCAACCCTGAGGGCAGACAAGCGGGGAGGCTGAACAGGGCTGGCGGCGCTGTGACGCTGGTGCCGGTCGTTTGGGCTTGGGACGGCTGACTCACACTCCCCATGCCGACCAACAAAGGCCAAGAAATCAAGGTGCTGTACCTGACAGCGCAACGGTAGGTGTCGATCATGGGTGCCCTCCCTCAGGCTAGCTATAGATCTGAAAAAAAACGTGCGTATTGTTGCTGAATGCAAGTAACGCAATGATCAGAAATGTTGATGCCTCCTTCAGAAAAATTAGTCCTTTGAGTGCTGAGATATAATCAAATCTTCATTATTTAAGGTCTCAGTTGTGCTATTTAATTCAGCAGAGTTTTTGTTTTTGTTTTTGCCGTTGGTACTGCTGATTTATTATGCATTGCCCCATCGGCAGCAGAATGCCTTCTTGGTCATTGCGAGTTGCATTTTCTATGCAAGTTGGGATTGGCGTTTTTTGCTGCCTTTGCTTTGTACTGCTTCGCTTGATTATTTTATATCTCGCCGTATTGAGGGGCTCGCTGATCATGGTGCGGCGCGGGTGATTCGCAAGCGCTACCTGATTTTGAGCGTGACGGCTAATTTGGTGCTACTCGGGTTTTTTAAGTATTTCAATTTCTTTACAGCATCGGCCACAAGCCTCGCGCATCGTTTGGGCTGGGAGGTTTCGGTGGGAACCCTGGAGATCATTCTCCCGGTGGCCATTTCTTTCTACACCTTCCAAGCTATGTCCTACACGATCGACGTGTATCGCGGCAAGCTCCATTCGACCCGTTCGTTCTGGGATTTCTTCTTGGCGGTGCTCTACTTTCCGCACCTCGTCGCCGGCCCCATCCAGCGGGCTTCCAGTCTGTTGCCGCAAGTGACTCAGCCGCGCACGATCCGTGCCGATCAGGTCTGGGAGGGACTGCATCTGATCGCTTGGGGATACTTCAAGAAGGTCTTTATCGCAGATAATTTGTCGCCCATCGTCAATGCCGCTTTTGCCAGTCCAGAGCCGACCACGGCGATGACGGTGCTGGGTGTTTATGCTTTTACGTTTCAGATTTATGGCGATTTTTCAGGTTATACAGATATTGCGCGTGGTATTGCCAAAATCATGGGATTTGAATTTATTTTGAATTTTAATTTGCCATATTTTGCCACCCATCCGGCTGATTTTTGGCGGCGCTGGCATATCAGTTTATCATCGTGGTTGCGTGATTATCTCTACAAGCCCTTGGGGGGTAGCCGTGGGGGCGCTTGGCTGACCTATCGCAACTTGATGATCACCATGCTGCTGGGCGGTTTGTGGCACGGGGCAGCTTGGAACTTTGTGCTCTGGGGCTTCTATCACGGTGCCATTCAGGCGCTGCATCGCATCCTTGAGCCGGGTTTGAGGCGGATGGGGCTTGGCTTGGCGGCCTTGCCCAGCCTGTGGCTGGGTTTGCGTATCGGCGCGATGTTTCTGCTTACCTGTTACGGCTGGCTGCTGTTTCGGGCCACATCGCTTGATCAAATCGGCCAGATGACCCTCACCCTTTTGCATCCCAGCGGTGGACTCGATGGGGACGGCATGGCGCGGGTGTCGCTGATCATCGCGCCCTTGGTGCTGGTGCAGTTCATTCAGTGGCGCAGCGGCGACCTCTTTTTCATGCGCCAAGCGTGGTTGCCCAAGCCGCTGCGGGTGGTGGTGTATGCGCTGATGTTCTACCTGACGGTGTTCCTCGGTGGGCAGCCGCAGTCTTTTGTTTACTTTCAGTTTTGAGAACGCTGGATGATTTTGTCGGTTGAACGCATCAAGACCTTGCTGGTGTGGCTGGGCTATGGCCTGCTGGCTTTGGCGACACTGGAAGTCGCTGCCCGTGTTGAAGACTTCTGGCGCTCGGGCGCGCCCTTGCTCGGCAACTATTCAATTGAGTCGGTGTTTCAACCCAGTGATTTGGGCAAAGAAGGCCGGCCGGGAGCGCACTTTGGCAAGTGGCAGATGAACGCGCTCGGTTTTCGGGGGCCGGAGTTGGCACCGCCATCAGGGTCGCGGTCGGCGCTGCGCGTCATGACGGTGGGGGCCTCGGAAACCTTCGGCCTTTACGAAAGCCCCGAGCGCGACTATCCGCGCCAGCTTGAAGCCCTCCTGCGGCGCGAGTCGGGCTTGGCCTCGGCCTCGGTGGTCAACATCGCTTTGC
Source organism: Leptothrix toolikensis (SeqCode) (assembly GCF_057922285.1). NCBI lineage: Bacteria > Pseudomonadati > Pseudomonadota > Betaproteobacteria > Burkholderiales > Sphaerotilaceae > Leptothrix > Leptothrix toolikensis (SeqCode). The sequence continues at coordinate 1,416 of NZ_JBYSVC010000118.1, read as the reverse complement.
CCGGCATGCGGATCGGTCGCACGGCTTACTTAGAGCGCTCGTTGCAAAAAGCGCCTGCGCAGTGGGTGCTGATCTATCCAACCCCGGCCAATTACATCGGCACCACGGTGGGGTTTTGTGCCCAGCCCCAGCCCGCCCAAGCCTTGCCGGAGCCCGAGCGCCCCGAGCCGCGCCTCAAGGGCAAGCTGGTGACGCTGCTCAAGCAGACCTTGCCGCTGGAGGTGATGACCTTGCTGCGCCGCGCCAGCATTCGTCTGGCCGAGCGTCATTTGGACGTGATGGACACCTTGCCCGAAGCGACGCTTGACGCTTTTGTGGCCGATGTCGATTGCGCGATCCAAGCGGCGCAGCGTCACGGTGCGCGGGTGGTGCTGAGTACGCATCCGAACTTCTTTGGCCCTGATCTGGCAGCGGGCGACGGTGCGGCGCTCACGGCGTGGCGCTCGTTCTACCCTGAGCTGCGCGAAGCGGGCTTTCTCGACATGGAGCGCCGGGCCAACGTGCGGCTGCGTCAGCTGGCGGCGCAGCGCGATGTGCCGCTGGTGGACGCGGCGGCGCAGATCCCCGGTGGGGCGCAGACCTTTGCGGATTTCGTGCACTTTACCGACGCAGGGGCCGAACGCATGGCCGCCTTGGCCGCACAGGCGATTCTTGAGGCCGAAGCAGCCTCACCATCACGGTTTTCATCGAAACCTTGAAGAGAAGGAGCGGGCGGATGCAGATCTTGCATGTGGTGGATTCTCTGGAGTCAGGCGGTCTGGAGCGGGTGGTCACTGATCTGGCCATCGAACAGCATCGACGCGGGCATGGCGTGGTGGTCTACAGCCTGCTCGAAACCCAAGGCTTGTTGCCTGAGCTGCAAGCAGCCGGTGTCGAAGTGGTGGTGGGCGGCAAGAAACGCATGGCGGATCTGCCGGTGCTGCGCGGCCTGCGGCGCTTGGTGCGCGCGCGCGCCATCGAGGTGGTCCACGCCCACAACTTTGTGCCCAACTACTACGTGGCCGCCGCCTTGCGGCTCATGTTCAGCCCCCAGGCACCGACGCAGGTATGTACCTGTCACGACATGGGCCTGCGCTTGAGCAACGACCGGCTGCGCCGACTTTTTCTCTGGTCGCTGCGCTACACCCGGGGGGTGGCGATGGTGGGTCAGCAAGTCCATGACCGTTTCGTCAACCAAGGTTGGGTCGCGCCTGAGCTGGCCATGACGGTGCTCAACGGCGTGCCGCTGGATCGTTTTGCCTGGAGCCCTGCACGTCATTTAGAAGCACGGCGACGTTTGGGCCTCAGCGCTGAGGATCAGGTGGTGGGCACTGTGGGCCGTTTGGTGGGTCTGAAAAATCAGCGCTTGCTCATCGAGGTGCTGCCCGCTTTGTTGCAGCGGCACCCCGCGCTCAAGCTGGTGCTGGTCGGTTGGGG
>NZ_JBYSVC010000117.1:0-5187 GCF_057922285.1 Leptothrix toolikensis (SeqCode) | reverse complement strand
GGGAGTTTCGCCGATCAGGGCCACGGATGGGGCGGCTAAGGGCACAATCTGCGGCCGAGCTTGCTCACTTTTGATGCGAGGACCGCGCCATGACTTCTCCTTTTGCTTCCATGCCCCCCCTGCCGGATTTCGCCAAGATGGTGACGGGCTTCGATTTCCTCCAAAGCCTGATGAAAAACGCCAGCACCCAAGTGCCCGGTGTGCCGCAGTGGGTGGCCCCCACGCTCGACCCGGAAGAACTGGATCGGCGCATCCATGAATTGCGCACGGTGCAGTTCTGGTTGGAACAAAACGTGCGCATGCTGGGCAGTACCATTCAGGCCCTTGAAGTGCAGCGCATGACGCTTTCCACCCTCAAAGGCATGAACGTGGCGGTGGGCGATTTGCAAGAAGCCTTGAAAGTACGTATGCCGGAGGCTTCATCAAGCTCAACGGCGGCTCCAGAAAACGCTGCTTTGGGCTCCACCGCTTCAGGCATTGATCCGATGCAATGGTGGCAGGCGCTGACGCAGCAGTTCAGCCAGATCGCTGCGCAAACCCAGGCCCAGATGACACCTTTGACCCCGACGCCCGCGCCCAACTCGGATGCCGTTGCACCCACCGCCGATCACTCGACGGCGGCCAAGAAAACCACCCCCCGCCGCAAGGCCGCAGGTTGAGAGCGTTGTTGTGATCAGCGAGACATCTTCCGTGGGCGCGCCCGTCGAGGCGCAGCAGCGCACCCATCGCCAAGCCGAATTGATCAAGGCCTTGACGGCCGTGTTGCCGCCGCACGCCCTGCTCTGGCAAAGCGAGGACACCACGCCCTATGAATGCGATGGCCTCACGGCCTACCGCGAGCGGCCTTTGGCCGTGGCTTTGCCGGAAACCGAGGTGCAGGTGGCGGCCGTTTTGGCCGCGTGCCACGCCTTGGCGGTGCCCGTGGTGGCCCGAGGAGCCGGCACGGGCTTGTCGGGCGGAGCGACGCCGCATGCTTTGGGCCTGACGTTGTCGTTGGCGCGTTTCAACCGCATCGTCGCCATCGACGCCCGAGCCCGTACCGCCGTGGTCCAAGCCGGCGTGCGCAACTTGGCCATCAGCGAGGCCGCAGCGCCTTATGGTTTGTATTACGCGCCCGATCCATCCAGCCAGATCGCTTGCACCATCGGGGGCAACGTGGCTGAGAACTCGGGCGGGGTGCATTGCCTCAAGTACGGTCTGACCCTGCACAACGTGCTGCGCGTGCGCGGCTACACGGTTGAAGGCGAGGCGATTGAGTTTGGCGCGCAGGCGCTTGATGCGCCGGGCTTGGACCTACTCAGCGTCGTGATCGGCAGCGAAGGCATGTTGGCGGTGGTGACCGAAGTGACCGTGCGCTTGGTGCCCAAGCCGCAGGTGGCGCGCTGCATCATGGCCAGCTTTGCCGACATCCGCCACGCGGGCGATGCGGTCGCCTCGGTGATCGCCGCCGGCATCATCCCGGCGGGGTTGGAGATGATGGACAAGCCCATGACGGCGGCGGTCGAGGACTTTGTCCACGCCGGCTACGACTTGGATGCGGCGGCGATTTTGTTGTGCGAAAGCGACGGCACGACCGAAGAGGTTGAGGAAGAAATCGGCCGCATGCAGGCGGTGCTGTCGCGTTGTGGGGCCACGCGCATCGAGATCAGCCGCGACGAAGCGCAGCGGCTGCGTTTTTGGAGTGGCCGCAAGAACGCCTTCCCGGCCTCAGGCCGGATCAGCCCCGATTACCTCTGCATGGACTCGACCATCCCGCGCAAAAAGCTGGCCGAGATGCTGATCGAGATCGCCCTGATGGAGCGTCGCTACGGTCTGCGTTGCTGCAACGTCTTCCACGCCGGGGACGGCAACTTGCATCCGTTGATCCTGTTCAACGCCAACATCCCCGACGAGTTGCGTCGCGCGGAGTTGTTTGGGGCCGATATTTTGGAAACCAGCGTGCGCCTTGGCGGCACGATCACGGGTGAACACGGGGTGGGTCTGGAAAAGATCGCCTCGATGTGTGTTCAGTTCAGCCCCGAAGAGCGGGCGCAGATGGAAGCCCTGAAGCGCGCTTTTGACGCCAAGGGGCTGCTGAATCCGGGCAAGGTCATCCCGACCCTGCACCGCTGCGCCGAGTACGGAAAGATGCATGTGCGGCGGGGCTTGTTGCCCTTTGCCGATCTGCCGAGGTTTTGAGTCATGGGTGATGTTGTGTTGCAGCGTTGGCGCGAACGTGTCCAAGCGGCCCGTTCAGCGGGAACGACGCTGTTGATCAAAGGCGGCGATACCAAAGAGTTCTACGGTGAGCCCTTGGCCCCTGAGGTCGATCCTGCCGAGGTGCTCGATACCCGTGAACTGCGCGGCGTGTCGAGCTACGAGCCCAGCGAGTTGGTGGTGACGGTGCGTGCCGGCACCTTGCTGTCGGACTTGGAAGCGTGTTTGGCCGAGAAAGGCCAGTTTCTGGCGTTTGAGCCACCGCGTTTTGCCCCGGGGGGGACGGTCGGCGGCATGGTGGCGGCGGGCTTGTCGGGCCCGAGTCGGGCCACGGTGGGCTGCGTGCGCGATTTCGTGCTCGGTGCCACCTTGCTCAATGGTCGCGCTGAGCTGCTCAGCTTTGGCGGTCAGGTGATGAAGAACGTCGCGGGCTACGACGTCTCACGGCTCTTGGCTGGGTCGATGGGCATGCTGGGTGTGATCTGCGAGGTTTCGCTCAAGGTCTTGCCCCAGCCCACCGCCAGCCTGACCCTGCGTTTCGACATGGATCAGCCGGTCGCGCTCGAAACCCTGCATGAGTGGGCCGGTCAGGCCTTGCCGCTCTCGGCCAGCGCGTGGTGGGACGGGGCCTTGGTGCTGCGTCTGGCTGGCGCTGAAGCGGCCGTGACCGCAGCAGCGCGCAGCTTGGGCGGCGATGTCATCGAAGCGGCCTTGGCGCAGCGTTTTTGGGGCGGCTTGCGTGATCACAGCGATGATTTCTTCCTGCACGCCGACCGCACCATCGCCGAAGACGGCGCTTGCTTGTGGCGCTTGTCCCTGCCGCAAACCGCGCCGCCGCTGGCCTTGAGCGGCGAGCAGCTGATCGAATGGGGCGGCGGGCAGCGTTGGTTGCTGACGCCCGAATCCGCCACCTCGGTGCGCTGCGCAGCTGCCGCAGTGGGCGGCCACGCCACCTTGTTCCGTGCGCGCGACCGCCGCCCAGCGTTCAGCGGCGGCAGTGTTTTTACGCCTCTTTCAACCCCCCTGGAGAAACTGCACCGGCAGCTCAAGCGGGCCTTTGACCCGGAGGGCGTGTTCAACCCCGGTCGGCTCTACCCCGGGCTCTGAAGTGCCTCTAGACCGTTGTCCTTTTGCCCATGCAAACCCATCTCGCTCCTGAATTTGAAGGTACACCGGACGGTGAAGCCGCTGAGGCGATCCTGCGCCGCTGCGTGCATTGCGGTTTTTGCACCGCCACCTGCCCGACCTACCAACTGCTGGGCGATGAGCTTGACGGCCCGCGAGGCCGGATCTACCTCATCAAGCAAGTGCTCGAAGGCCATGAGCCAACGCGCAAGACCCAGCTGCACCTTGACCGTTGCTTGACGTGTCGCAACTGCGAAACCACCTGTCCCTCGGGGGTCGAATACGGCCATTTGGTCGAGATCGGCCGACGCATCGTGGACGCCAAAGTTGAGCGCCCGCGCAAGGAAAAAACCGTGCGCTGGTTGCTGCGCGAGGGCATGACTTCGCCGTTGTTCAAGCCCGCCTTGAGCCTCGGCCAGACCGTGCGCCCTTTGCTGCCCAAGACCTTGCAAGAGCATGTGCCGCCGCATCAAACTCAAGCCAGCCGCGCCAAGCGCTGGCCGCAGCGCAGCCATGACCGCAAGGTCTTGATGCTGCTGGGCTGTGTGCAGCCGGCCTTGCAGCCCAACATCAACAGCGCCACCGCCCGGGTGCTCGACGCCTGCGGCATCCAAACCTTGGTGTCGGACGAAGCGGGTTGCTGCGGTGCGGTGCGCGGCCATTTGGGCGAGCAAGAAGCCTCGCTCAACGAAGCGCGCCGCAACATCGATGCTTGGTGGCCGCGCATCAAAGGCAGCTCGCCTGAAGATCGGGTCGAGGCCTTGGTGGTCAACGCTTCCGGCTGCGGCCTGATGGTCAAGGAATACGGCCAAGCCCTGGCGAACGACCCGGCTTACGCCCAAAAGGCACGCAAGATCAGCCGCATGACGCGCGATCTCTCCGAGCTGTTGCCCGACTTGATGCCGCGCTTGAAGATGTACCTCAGCCAAGGCAGCGGCCGAGACTTGCCGCGCCCGCGTCTGGCTTGGCATCCGCCGTGTACCTTGCAACACGGCCAAAAACTGCGCGGTGGTGTCGAAGGTGCGCTGCGCGAACTCGGCTTCGAGGTCGAACTCGCCGCTCAAGACAGCCACCTCTGCTGCGGCTCGGCTGGCACTTACTCGGTCTTGCAACCCGAGATCTCGCAACAACTGCGCGAACGCAAACTCACCCAACTCGAAGCCGTGATGCCCCAGGTGATCGTCTCAGCCAACATCGGCTGCATCAAACACCTCCAATCCGGCACTGCGCTTCCCGTGCGCCACTGGATCGAAGTCCTGGACGACGTGCTGGAGGCGGCGCGCTGAATCGGTGATTCACCCTCGAAAGGACGCAAACCATGGCGATGTTGTTGATCACGGGCGCGAGCCGGGGGATTGGGGCGGCGACGGCGCGTTTGGCGGCGGGGCTGGGCTGGGATCTGGCCCTCAATTACCAGCGGGACGCAGCCGCCGCTGAGGCTTTGGCGGCCGAGGTGCGCTCGCTGGGGCGGCGGGCGATCACGGTGCAGGCTGACGTGGCTGACGAGGGGCAGGTGGTGCGCATGTTTGAGCGCATCGATGCTGAGCTTGGGTCGTTTGGATCTTTGGGCGGCTTGGTCAATAACGCTGGGGTGGTGGATCAGCCCGCGCGGGTCGAGGCGATGTCGGCCGAGCGCGTGCAGCGCATGTTTGCGGTCAACGTTTTCGGCAGCTTCACCTGCGCCCGCGAAGCGGTGCGGCGCATGAGCACCCGCCATGGCGGCAGCGGTGGCGCGATTGTCAACCTCTCGTCCAGCGCCGTGCGCTCAGGCGGCGCGGGGCAGTACGTCGATTACGCCGCCGCCAAAGGCGCGATTGATGTCTTCACCTTGGGGCTGTCGAAGGAAGTGGCCGGCGAAGGCATTCG
>NZ_JBYSVC010000116.1:0-5193 GCF_057922285.1 Leptothrix toolikensis (SeqCode) | reverse complement strand
ACATTGAAAGTGCCCGAACCAACGGTACCGATGCCGAGAAGGCCAACTTGAATGGGTTTCATGGATACGCAGATCAATCAAAAGGAAGAAAAAATCAGGTGCCGTGCCGACGGCGATACCCATCGAGGAAGCGCGCAATGCGCCCAATCGCTTCGGCCAGATCGTCCGAGTTGGGCAAGAACACCAAGCGGAAATGGTCCGGATTGGCCCAGTTGAAGCCGGTGCCCTGCACGATCAAAACTTTTTCTTCGGCCAACAGCTCGTAGGCAAAGTTCTGATCGTCCTCAAAGGGGTACATCTTGGGGTCGAGGCGCGGGAACATGTAGAGCGCCGCCTTGGGCTTGACGCAACTCACGCCCGGGATCTGAGTGAGCAGCTTGTGAGCAAGATCGCGCTGGCGGCACAGCCGCCCCGTGGGTGCCACCAGATCCTTGATGCTTTGGTAGCCGCCCAAAGCGGTCTGGATGGCCAACTGGCCCGGCGTATTGGCGCACAGGCGCATCGTGGCCAGCATGTTCAGGCCTTCGATGTAATCGCGTGCGTGGCGCTTTTCGCCCGACACCACCATCCAGCCGGCACGGTAGCCGCAGGAGCGGTAGTTCTTCGACAAGCCGTTGAAGGTCACAAACAGCACGTCATCGGCCAGCGCAGCGATGCTGGTGTGGGTGTTACCGTCGTAGAGCGTCTTGTCGTAGATCTCGTCAGCAAAGACGATCAGCTGATGCTGACGCGCCACTTCGACAATCTCTTGCAACAAGCTTTCCGGATAAAGCGCGCCGGTCGGATTGTTCGGGTTGATGACCACAATCGCCTTGGTGCGCGGCGTGATCTTGGCGCGGATATCGGCGATATCGGGCATCCACTCGCTTTGTTCATCACAGATGTAATGCACCGGCGTGCCGCCCGACAAAGAGACCACAGCGGTGTAGAGCGGGTAATCGGGCGAAGGAATCAGGACTTCGTCGCCATCGTCGAGCAAGGCGTTCATGCTCATGGCGATCAATTCAGAAGCGCCGTTGCCCAAGTACACGTCATCGACCGTCACACCGGCGATGTTTTTCTCTTGGGTGTAATGCACCACCGATTTACGCGGCGCAAACAAACCTTTGCTGTCGGTGTACCCTGCCGCACGCGACAAGTTGCGAATCATGTCTTGCACGATTTCTTCGGGAGGCTCCAGCCCAAACACCGCCAAATTGCCGATGTTGAGCTTGATGATCTTGTGGCCGTCCTCCTCCATCTGACTCGCCTTCTCGACCACCGGGCCACGGACGTCGTAACAGACATTGGCGAGCTTGCTGGATTTGACGACTTTCTTGAGCACAAGGCCTCCTGGGTGCAAAAGTAGAATTTAACCATAGCAAGACTCATGCAGCCCCCTGCACACCACCCGTGAAGCTTCAACCTGATCGAATCGAAGGCGTCAACGCCATCACGGCCTGTGATGCGCGCAGCATCATCGTCAACGGCCAAACTTGGACCCAAAGTCTTTTGGTGCCCACGCATGGCGAGGTTCAGCCTTGGGGTGTTCAACGGATCGACGATCTGCTCCCCGAGCATTTCAGCCGCTTGCTGGCCTTCACACCCGAGCTGGTGATCTTCGGCTCTGGCCAGCGCATGCACTTCGTCTCACCCGCCTTGATGGCTGCGTTGTATGCCCAGCGCATTGGGATTGAAACCATGACGACGGCCGCAGCGTGCCGCACTTACAACGTCCTTGTCAGTGAATACCGACGGGTGGTTCTTGTGGCTCTGCTTGATCCTTTGAGCTGAACTGCCGCTCACGTCAAGTCTGGGGGACTTATAATCCGCCGTTTAGCGCCCCCCTATGACGAGGGCGTACACATCAAGCCATTGCATGACGCCAGCTCTCCACAAACCGCTCCCGGAAATTGAAGCGAATGCAACCGGTGGTGTGAAGTTCACACCGCAGGCGTTCGCAGGGAAAACCGTCGTTCTTTACTTCTATCCCAAGGACAACACGCCCGGTTGTACGACCGAAGCGATGCAGTTCCGCGAACGGCATCAGGACTTTGTTGACTCTGGAGCCATCGTTTTCGGTGTCTCACGCGACAACATGGTCTCACACGACAAGTTCAAAGAAGCCTTGGACTTGCCCTTTGAGCTGATCGCTGACACCGAAGAAAAGCTCTGCCATATGTTCGGCGTGGTCAAGAACAAGATCATGTACGGCAAAAAAGTCAAAGGCATCGAGCGCAGCACCTTTTTGATCGACACCGACGGCGTCTTGCGCGCTGAATGGCGTGGCATCAAAGTTGCCGGTCATGTCGAAGAAGTCCTCGACGCCGTCAAAGGCTTACAGACCGTCAGTTAAGGCAGCGACTCACGATTTTTCGCATGCATAATCGTCAGCACCATGCGTGTGACGATTCTCTTGCATGACACCCCTCCAAAAAGCCGCACGGTCTCCGTGCGGCTTTTTTCATGTCTTTAATCCTCTAACTCGACTGCCATCCACATGCCGCTGCCCAAACCGCCTGCCAAACGTGCCGATGTCGTCGATCCGGCGGCCTTCAATCTCAAAGCTGCTGCTCGCCCCAAGCGCCGGGCTGCGATCAAAAAAACCACCGACGCACCACCACCACCACCACCAGCCCTTAGCGTCATTGCCCCAGTGATCCCGCCCGCCGCACCAGCCGCCAGCGCGGCAACGGCAACAGCAACAGCCAGAAAATCCAACCGAGGTGCTTTGCGACCACACAGCTCGGGGCCGGCCAAGATCTTCGTGCTCGACACCAATGTGCTCATGCATGACCCGATGTCGCTGTTTCGCTTTGAAGAACACGACGTCTACTTGCCCATGATCACGCTCGAAGAGCTCGACGGCCACAAGAAGGGCATGAGCGAGGTTTCACGCAATGTGCGCCAAGTCAGCCGCGAACTCGACGCCTTGGCCGCCAGCGCGGGGGACAGTGCGACGACTTTTGACGTCACAGCGGGCATTGCGCTGGCCAAAACGGGCCACCGTGAAGCCGGCGGCAAACTGTACTTTCAGACCACCTTCTTGGAAGTCAAACTGCCGGCCGGCCTGCCCCAAGGCAAAGCCGACAACCAGATTTTGGGCGTGGTGCAATCCCTGCGCGAAAGCCACCCAGGCCGCGAGGTAGTGCTGGTGTCCAAGGACATCAACATGCGCATCAAGGCGCGGGCGCTGGGCTTGGCTGCCGAGGATTACTTCAACGACAAGACCCTTGAAGACGGCGATTTGCTCTACACCGGGGCCTTGGCGCTGCCGGCTGATTTCTGGGAGCGCCACGGCAAGTCGATGGAAAGCTGGACCCAAGGGGGCTTTACCTTTTACCGCATCAGTGGCCCGGTGGTGCCCAGCCTGACAGTGAATCAGTTCGTCTACCTCGAAGCGCCCGGCAACCCACCGCTCTACGCCAAAGTCACCGAGATCACCGGCAAGAACGCGGTGCTGCGCACGCTCAAGGACTACACCCACGCCAAAAACATGGTCTGGGGCATCAGCGCCCGCAACCGTGAGCAAAACTTCGCCCTCAATCTGCTCATGGACCCCGAGTGCGACTTCATCACCCTGACGGGCACGGCCGGTACCGGCAAGACCTTGATCACCTTGGCGGCCGGCTTGGCGCAGGTGATGGATGAACGGCGCTACTCAGAAATCATCGTCACCCGCGTGACGGTGCCGGTGGGCGAAGACATCGGCTTCCTGCCCGGGACCGAAGAAGAAAAGATGGGCCCATGGATGGGTGCCTTGGACGACAACCTTGAAGTCTTGGCCCGTTCTGACTCGGCTGCGGGCGAATGGGGCCGAGCTGCTACGCAAGAACTGGTGCGCAGCAAAATCAAGATCAAGAGCTTGAACTTCATGCGCGGGCGCACCTTTTTGAACAAGTTTGTGCTGATCGACGAAGCCCAAAACCTCACGCCCAAGCAGATGAAAACGCTGGTGACGCGTGCCGGCCCGGGTACCAAGATCGTGTGCCTCGGCAACTTGGCGCAAATCGACACGCCCTACCTCACCGAAGGCTCTTCCGGACTGACCTTTGCGGTCGATCGCTTCAAGGGCTGGCCGCATTCGGGCCACATCATGCTGGCACGCGGCGAGCGCTCACGGCTGGCGGATTTCGCCTCCGACGTGCTCTAAAAAGCGATCTAACGCGACCAAAACTGCGCCGCCAAGGCCAGCGGCGAGTTCTCGCGGTGGCGGTGGTCTGACCAAAACTGCCGCCACGCCCGCGCACCGTGTTGACCATGCCACAAGCCCAAGGCGTGGCGCATGGCGCTGGTCCACGGGAGGCCCGCTTGGTGGAGCCGCTCTAGGTACAGCATCCAAGCGGCTTCAACGGCTTGGCGCGCTGAATGCTCTGGGCGATCCGCCGCTGTGGCTGGGCCGGGCACGCCGTAAAAGCGCTCGTCCCAAGCTGCCATCTGCCACGGTGCGTGGTAGGCCTGACGCCCGATCATCACGCCATCCACATGCTGGAGTTGCTCGGCGATCTCTTCGTCAGTTTTGATGCCGCCGTTGATGACGATGGTGAGGTGCGGCAACTCGCGTTTGAGCTGGTGGACCAGCTCGTAGCGCAGGGGCGGAATCTCGCGGTTGTCCTTCGGGCTCAAGCCTTGAAGCCAAGCATTGCGCGCATGGACGATGAACACTTGGCAGCCGGCATCGGCCACCGTACCGACAAAGTCGCGCACAAAAGCGTAGTTCTCGATCCGGTCGATGCCGATGCGGTGCTTGACCGTGATCGGCAAGACGCTGTGCCCACCCGTGGCGTCGAGCATGGCCTTGACGCCATCGGCCACCAGCCGAGGCTCAGCCATCAGGCAAGCGCCAAAGGCCCCGCGCTGCACCCGCTCACTGGGGCAGCCGCAGTTCAAGTTGACTTCGTCGTAACCCCAAGCTTGGGCCAGCTTGGCGCAAGCGGCCAGATCGGCCGGCTCACTGCCCCCAAGCTGCAACGCCACGGGATGCTCTTGCGCGTTGAAGTCGAGGTGCCGAGGTTGATCGCCGTGCAGCAAAGCCCCGGTCGTCACCATCTCGGTATAGAGCCGGGTCTTGCGCGTCAGCAAGCGATGGAAGGTGCGGCAATGGCGATCCGTCCAATCGAGCATCGGCGCAACGGACAGACGCCAAGGGCTGATGCTGTCGGGTTCAGAGGGATTCGGCTGCTGATTCATGAGGGGGCAGATTGTCGCATCCGC
>NZ_JBYSVC010000115.1:0-5318 GCF_057922285.1 Leptothrix toolikensis (SeqCode) | reverse complement strand
TGTTCGAACAAGTCGCCCGCATCGGCAAAGCGGTCGCCAGCCCGAAGCGCTTGGAGCTGCTTGAATTGCTGGCCCAAGGCGAAAAGTCGGTGGAGGTCTTGACCCGTGAGCTCGGCACCGACATCAAGCTCACCAGCGCGCACCTGAAAACCCTCAAAGACGCCCAACTGGTGAGCGTGCGCCGCGAGGGCAAATACATGGTCTATCGCCTCAGCGGGCCGGATGTCGCCCACTTGTGGGTGATGTTGCGGTCGGTGGCCGAGGAGCACTTGCTGGAGCTGCAAGGCGCGCTGGCACAGATGGTGTCCGACCCCGCCCAACTGGCCCACGTGGATCGCCACACGCTGCTTGATCAGGCCCGCCGGGGTGAAATCGTGATGCTGGATGTGCGCCCCGAGACCGAATTCACCACCGCGCACCTGCCCTTTGCACGCTCCATGCCCGTGGCCGACATCGAACGACGCCTCGGTGAGTTGCCGCGCGACAAAACCATCGTCGCCTACTGCCGAGGCCCGTTTTGCCTGTTCGCCGACGAGGCCTTGGCGATCCTGCACCGCCACGGCTTGCAAGCCCGCAAGCTGCAAGACGGCGTGAGCGAATGGGCCGCCGCCGGCTTGCCTATCGCCACTCTCGCCACTCACGCAACCCGTGCAACCTGCGCTGCGCTGTGATGGCCCGGCACCACGGTCTGCACGCCAACGTGGGGCAGATCGGGCATCTGCTTATGCAAGTGCTCTTGGTCGGTATGACCTTGGGGCTGATGCGCACCGTGGTGCCGACGCTGGCTGAAGCGTCGTTGGGCGTGGCGCACGATTCCTTCTTGCTGCTGGGCAGCTTTGTGGTGGCCTTCGGCTTGGTCAAGAGCGTGATGAATTTGATCGCTGGGCGGCTCTCGGAGCGCTGGGGGCGTCAGCGCGTGCTCTTGCTGGGCTGGATCAGCGCCCTGCCCATCCCGCTGGTGCTGGCTTGGGCCCCAAGCTGGGGTTGGATCGTGCTGGCGACCACCCTACTGGGTGTGCATCAGGGCCTGAGCTGGTCGATGACCCAAGCCGCCAAACTCGATCTCAGCATGCCTGAAGAGCGCGGGCTGATCCTCGGTCTGAACGAATTCGCCGGCTACTTCGGCATGGCCTTGGCCGGTGTGATCACAGCGTATGGCGCGGTGGCCTTGGGCGCTCGCGAAGCGTTGCTCGCTTGGGGCAGTGGCGTGATCGGACTCGGCTTGGTTTTGACCCACGGCTGGATCAAGGACACCCGGCCCTGGGTCACCACCTCGGCGGCCACCCCGGTGGTCGCCGACAACTTCAGAGCGGTCTTTGCCAAGGTGTCGTGGCAAGACCGCCGCTTGGCCGCCTTGGCCCAAGCTGGTTTGGTTGAAAAATTTGTCGATGCCTTGGTGTGGGTGATCTATCCGGTTTTTCTGCACCAACAAGGTCTGGCGCTGCCCGACATCGGCTGGGTGATCGGCACCTACGGGGTGGTTTGGGGCGTGGCCCAAGTCTTTACCGGCCGGCTTTCCGACCGCATCGGCCGCCAACGGCCCAACGTCTGGGGCATGCTGATCTGCGGTACCGGGGTGATGCTGATGGTGGTGGTGCATGGCGTCTGGGGCTGGAGCTTGGCCGCCGGCCTCTCCGGTTTCGGCATGGCGCTGCTCTACCCCAATCTGTCGGCCGCTGTGGCCGATCTGGCGGCACCGGCGTGGCGCGGTACGGCCTTGGGCGTTTACCGCTTCTGGCGCGATCTGGGCTACGGTATCGGCGCGCTCGGCTTGGGTCTGGCCGCACATCTCAGCCAGCAGATCGAAGCTGCGTTCGTTTTTGTCGCTCTGTCGATGGCCGTCTCAGCCGCCCTGCTGGCCTACTTTGGCACTGAGAGCCATCCCAAATTCACCCACCCCACCGTTTGAAGGAGACACGATGAACCGCACCCTGAAAAAAACACTGTGTACCGGCCTGAGCTGTGCCGCCCTGCTGTGGACGCTCCCCGGCTTGGCGGCAGACACCAAAGCGATCGCCACGGACGAGATGGAGGCCTATCTCGATTTCGTCGATTACGGCGGCGCGACGATCTCGCCGGAGCAAATTCCACGGGCATCGTGGCCGACCATGCACGTGATCGACGCCCGCGATGCCGGGCAATACGCCAAGGAGCACATTCCGGGCGCGGTGAATCTGGAATGGCGCAAGGTGCTGGCGCAGCGCAGCACGATTCCGAAGGACAAACCGGTGCTGATTTACTGCAACACCGGCAGTCTTTCGGCCCAAGCCGGTTTTGCCCTGCGGGTGGCGGGCTTTGAGAACGTGCGCATCTTGCAAGGCGGCTTCACCGAATGGAAGGCCAAGGGCGGCTTGGAGGCCTCAGCGCCGGCCGAACATCATCTGCCGCGCTAAGCCCGATTTGAACAGCGGCAGGTGCTGTAAACCGGCCAGCGCCAACGAACGCACCGTGGTCAGACCCGGCACTTGCCACGTGAAGCTGCGAGCGAGGAAATCGGTGGTGCCCATCAAAAGCCAACGATCCGGGGCGCGCTCGCGGGCCATCTGACGCAAGGCGGCGTCCACGCCCGCGCTAGTGGGGGCCTTGGCGCACAAGGCGTCCATCAAACTGCGGGCGTCGCGCAGGCCCAGATTCAAGCCTTGCCCGGCCACGGGATGCATGGTTTGCGCGGCGTTGCCGATACGCACGCTGCGCCCTTGCACCAGTTGGCGCTCAGCATTGAGGCCCAAAGCAAAGGACTTGAGCGGTGACAACGCCACCAAGCGGCCCACCTCGGGCGGCAGCAAGTAGCTGAGCACGGTCAGCCGCTGGGCCTCGCTCAGGCTCGCAATATCGTCACCGTCGCGGGCCACGCACCACACCAAAGAGGCGCGACGGGTTTTGTCTCCGGCCCGGGCGGCGGGCAAAGGCAAAGGCAGCAATGCCAGCGGCCCTTGGGGCGTGAAGCGCTCAAACGCGGTGCCCGCCTCGCCACCTTCTAGCGTGACCGTCCCCACCCAAGCCGTCTGGTGATAGTCACGCTGGATAGCACGCCGCGCCTGATCAGCAAACACCCCGCCCTCAGCCACCACGGCCAAGTCAAAGGTTTCGACCACGCCTTGCTCGTCTTCGATCTCGGCGGGCTGGTTAGGTAGCGCTTTGAGAGCGCGTACCTTGGTGCCCCAGCGGGCGATATGGCGCTGCGGCTGGTTGGCACACAAAGCCAGCCAAGCCGCACGCATGGGGGCAACGATGGCACCGTAATGCGCCACCGCACCCAACTGCGCCACGCCTTCTTCACGCGCGTCGATCCACAAACCGGCGTCCCCCCCCAAGCCCAGCAAACTCAAGCCTGGTTGCTGCTGCGAGACATGCACGCGGCGAATCGGCGCGGCCACCTCCCGCACCGCCGACCACAGGCCGAGTCGCTCCAAGATCTGCACGCTGCCAAGCGACAAGGCCAAGGCACGTGGGTCAGCGGACACATCCCGATCCGCAGGCAAAGCGTCGAAGACCGTGATGCGCGCTGCGGGCAGGCGCGCTGAGGCTTCGAGCGCCAAGGCCAAGCCCACGGGTCCAGCGCCGATCACGGCCACGTTCAAAGCAACATGGGGGGTCTTCACATGGGGGATGTTCATATCGATACAGGGTCCACATCCACTGCCCAGCGCAGCACCTTGGGCAAGGTTGCACGCTGTGCTTGCAACACATCCAGCCAAGCGCTGAGAAAGCGCTGCAACACCGCGCGCGAAGACGCCTCAAGCAGCATCTGCGCGCGCTCCACATTCGCCACCCGCTGCACTTGGGCCGGCACCGCAGGGTAAAGCAACAACTCACCCGCCGACAAGGCCGTGCTTTCCAGACCCTCCGCCCGTTCGGTGGCCGCCTGCAAAAAGGCTTGCGCGCTGGCTTGATCACGCGCCTCAACCCGCAGCAGGGCCAGATGGGTGTAGGGCGGCAAGCCGGCGATCTGGCGCTCTTCGAGCTGGCTGCGGGCAAAAGCCACGTAGTCGTGGCGTTGCAAGGCTTGGTAAAGCGGATGGCTGGGGTGCCAAGTCTGGACCCACATTTCGCTGGCCGACGCTTGTTCGGCGTCACGCCCAGCCCGCCCTGCGGCTTGCATCAGCAAGGCAAAGAGCCGCTCAGGCGCGCGGAAATCCTGCGAAAACAGCGCCGCATCGGCGTTCAAAGCGATCACCAAGGTGATGCGCCGAAAGTCGTGGCCCTTGGCCACCATCTGCGTGCCCACCAGCACATCGACATGGCCATCGTGGACTTGGGCAAGCTGCTCTTCCAAGCTGCCCCGGGTGCGGGTGGTGTCGGCGTCGATGCGCGCCATGCGCGCCTCGGGCAAGAGCGCACCGAGTTGTTCTTCGAGCCGTTCCGTGCCCCGCCCCAAGGGCTGGATATCCATGTCGCCGCAATCGGGGCAAGAGCGCATCACCGGCTCGACCGAGCCACAGTGGTGACAACGCAAGGTGCGGTCGATTTTGTGGAACACCCGCCAAGCGCTGCACTGGCTGCACTGGCTTTTCCAGCCGCAGCTTGGGCAATGCAGCACCGGCGCGTAACCCCGACGGTTCAGCAGCACCAAGCTCTGCTCGCCGCGCGCTAGGCATTGCTTCATGCGCTCGATCAGCGGTGGCGCAATCGGCATCTCATAAAGCACGGCACGCCCATGACGGGCCACCACCTCGGCCAAATTAAGCAGCTTGACGGCGGGCAAAGCGCCCGCGCCGATGCGGCTCGGCATGGCCAAGCGCCGATAGCGGCTTTGGGTGCGGCCCTGCACGGCCTCACCTACCGGCTGAGCGTTGAGCCAGGTTTCGAGCGACGGTGTGGCCGAGCCGAGCAGCACCGGCACGCCCTCCAAGCGCCCACGGTAAACCGCCAGATCGCGCGCCGAGTAGCGTGCGCCTTCTTGCTGCTTGTAGGACGGGTCGTGCTCTTCATCGACCACGATCAGCCCAAGCCGTGGCAAGGGCGCAAAGATCGCCAAGCGCGTGCCGAGCACCAAATCAGCATGCCCCAGATGGACCGCCAACCAGTTTTGCAAACGCTGCGCCGGCGTCAGTCCGCTGTGCAAAGCGCGCAGGCGGGAGGCCCCGAAACGCTGGGCAAAGCGCGCTTCGAGCTGCGGCGTGAGGTTGATTTCGGGCACCAACACCAGCACTTGGCGGCCTTGGGCCAGCACCCGTTCGGCCTCACGCAGATAGATTTCGGTCTTGCCGCTGCCGGTCACGCCGTGCAGCAAGGAGGTCACCGGCTCGCCCAAGGCCAGTTGCCTCAGCACCTCGGCTTGCTCAGGGCTCAGGTCGGGGCGAAAAGGTCGGGCATCT
>NZ_JBYSVC010000114.1:0-5637 GCF_057922285.1 Leptothrix toolikensis (SeqCode) | reverse complement strand
ATTTGGCGGTGCAAAAGACCCACCAGCCGGCGCGCTTCACGGTGAACCAGACGGGGACGTATCAGATCCGCGTGCGCAATACCGGCAGTGCCGCCACGGCGGGCGCTGTGACGGTGCAGGATCGTTTGCCCGCAGGTTTGAGCTTGGCTGCAACGCCCACGGCGGTTGGCTGGATGTGTACCGGCACCGTGGGTGCAGTGGCGTTCAGTTGCAGCACCTCGGACGTGATCGCAGCGGGTGCCCTGCATCCGGGCGTGATCACGGCGCGGGTCAACGTGGCCGCTTTCGCCCACACCGGCACGCCGGTGGATAACGTGGTGTTGGTCGAAGGCGGGGGCGAAGCAGTGCCGCAGCAGCCCACGGCGCAAGAGCGAGGTGCGTTCCAATCGAACCCCTCTGCCTTGCCGCTGTGCGATGGCACGCTGCCGCAAAACGCTTGTCGGGATGCGACCGACGTGCAGTTGCCGGCGTCGATGTCGGGGGCGGTGTGGGTCGATACCGGCCGCACGCCGCATGTCTTCGATAGCGGTGATCAGACGCTCAAGGACTGGATCGTCGAAGTCTCTGACCCCGCCACAGGCGCGGTGGTGGCCACCACCCGAACCGGCGCGGATGGCCGTTATGTGATCGGTGATTTGGTGCCGGGGATGGTGCTGGATGTGCGTTTCCGCAATCCGCAAACCCAAGTGGTGTTTGGCAATCCGGTCAATGGTGAAACCGGCCCGGGATCCTCGGGGGTGTCGTGCATCGCCTTGGCGCTTTTGACGCCGGGCCAGCAGAGTTCTTGCGTGGATACCACCGGGACGGTCAGCCAGCTCAAGGTGGTGCTGGCCCCGGGGGCCAATTTGGTGCAACAAAGCTTGCCGATTGATCCGAGCGGCGTCACCTACGATACCCAAACGCGGCTGCCGGTGCCGGGCACGGTGGTGACGATGCAACCTGACGGTGTTTGCGCGGGCTGGGACCCGGTGGCGGGCATCGTCAATAGCAGCTTGGGTGGTTATACCGTGCAAGGCTCGGCGATCTCGATGACGACGGGTGCGGATGGTTTCTATCAATTCCTCTTCTCGGCCAACGCGCCAGCGCTGTGCGATTTCCGCCTTACGGTGACGCCGCCCGGCACGCATGGCTTCCCTTCGGCGTCGATTCCGCCCCAAGCTGGGCCGCTGATCCCGCCGGGTGCGCCCGGTTCGACCTACGCCGTACAACCGTCGCCCAATCCGCCGCTGACCCCTCCGGGTCCCGGCACGGGCTATTACGTGGTGGTGCGCGGTGGCTCGGGTGGCGTGAACATCGTCAACAACCACATCCCGGTGGATCCGCTCTCATCGCCCAAGCTGAGCTTGAGCAAGGTGGCGGATCTGCGCAGCGTCGAGCTGGGGGCGAGCGTGCGCTACACCGTGACCGTGCGTCAGGTGGCGGGCAACGCGCTGGCTCAAGCCACGGTGGTGGACCGTTTGCCAGCGGGCTTCACCTTCATCAAGGGCACCGCTGTGCTCGACAACCTGCCGCTGGCTGATCCGGCCGGCGGTGTGGGGCCGCTGCTGAGCTTCCAGCTCGGGGCGCTGACACCGGGCGTGCAGCGCACCTTGCAGTACCGCGTGCGTGTGGGCGTTGGGGCTTTGCAAGGTGATGCGACCAACCGGGCGCGCGCGGTCGGCTGCGGCATACCTGCGGGCTGCACGAACGCTGACGGCACACCGTTGACGGGCAGTTCGCTCTCGAACGAAGGCCAAGCCAAGGTGCAAGTGAGCGGCGGGGTCTTTGCGTCTGAGGCTTGCGTGACCGGCAAGATCTTTGTCGATTGCAACCACAACCACATGCAAGACGCCGAAGAGCTGGGCATTCCTGGTGTGCGGCTCTACATGGAAGACGGCACGTGGCTGGTGAGTGATTCGGAGGGCAAGTACAGCTTGTGTGGCCTCGTGCCCCAAAGCCATGTCTTGAAGCCGGACCCGAGCACCTTGCCACGGGGTGCGCGTTTGACGACCTCCAGCAACCGCAATTTGGGCGACGCCGCCAGCTTGTGGCTTGACTTGAAGAACGGCGCGTTGCAGCGGGCGGATTTCATCGAGAGCAGTTGCTCGAACACGGTGTTGTCACAGGTGCGGGCGCGCCGCGCCCAAGGCGGTGTGCGGGCGCCAGAAACCGAGCGACCCCAAGGTCCGCCGCTGCGCTTTGAGAGCAAAGCCCACGGGTTGAAAGATGCGCTGGCCCCGCAGCAGGCCACTGAAACCGCCGATCAGCGCCCGGCGATTGGCGCGCCGCGTGAGGCTGAAGGAGATCGCCATGCGCGCTGAGCAAAAGTTGAAAACCGCCGTGCTGCTGCTGTGCGGGATGCTGGTGTGGTTGCCCACAGGGTGGGCGGCCCCGCCGTTGGCAACGTTGAGCCCATTGGGCAAGCTGGTGATTGAGCTGGGTCGCAACGGCGTGCCGGCCGATGGTCAAAGTGCCATGCCCATCACGATCAAGGTGCTGGGTACTGATGGGCAGCGCCTAGACGAGCGCGTCATGGTGACGGTCGAGCACAGCGGCGGGCGACTGCTCTTGCCCGGTGCGCTCAGCGATGAAGCTGGGCCTCGGGGCTTGGATGCCGACCGGGTGACACCCGGGGTACAGGTGGCGGTGGAGCACGGCGAGTTGCATCTGAACCTCTTGGCCCCGAGCACGCCGCAAGACGTGGTGTTGCGCGTCAGCGCTGGGGATCAATCGGTGCAGGGTGAACTGCGCTTTGTGCCCGATGCTCGCGACATGATCGCTGCGGGTTTGATCGAAGGCGTGCTGAGCCTGAGCGGTGGTGCGGGTGGGGGTGCAGGGATTCAGCCGCTGCGACGCGGCGATGTCTTTGAGCGCGAGATCAACCGCTGGGCGCGTGATTTCAACGACGGCCAGCGCAGCGTGGGCGCTCGGGCGGCGGTGTTCCTCAAAGGCATGGTCTCGGGCGACTATTTGCTGACCGCCGCCTACGACTCGGACAAAGACGTGCGCGCTCGGCTGCTGCGCGATGTGCAGCCGGACAAGTTCTATCCGGTCTACGGCGACAGCGCCTTGCGCGGCTTTGATGCGCGCAGCGCGGATCGGCTTTATGTGCGGGTCGATCACCAGCGCAGTTATTTGCTTTACGGCGACTTCGCCACCGGCGCTGGCTTCAGCCAAGCCGCTGGCGGCGGCGGGATCATGGGCCTGAAGCAACGCAGCTTGGGGGCCTACAACCGCACCGCCACCGGCGTGCGCCATCACCTGCAAGGCGAGAGCGGCCACACCGATGCCTTTGCCTTCAACGACACCTTGCATCAAGTGGTCGAGGAATTCGTCAGCCAAGGCTCTGGCCCTTACGGCTTGTCGAACAACGCGGTGCTGGAGGGCAGTGACAAGGTCGAGATCGTGGTGCGGGATCGCAATCAGCCGGCCCGCATCCTGAGCGTCACGCCCTTGACGCGGCTGGTCGATTACAGCTTCGAGCCCTTCTCGGGGCGGATCGTGCTGGCGACGTATTTGCCCGCTTTGGACGCCCAGCTCAATCCGCAGTCGCTGCGCGTGAGCTATGAAGTCGATCAGGGCGGCACGCCGTTCTGGGTCACCGGGGTGGAAGGGCAATGGCGCGTGACCGACGGGCTGGAGCTGGGTGCGTTTGTGGTCAAGGACCGCAACCCGTTGGCACCGCTGGATTTGGCCAGCGTGAACGCCGGCCTGAGCTTGGGGCCGCATACCCGGGCGGTGCTTGAGCTGGCCGGGACGCGGCGCGAGATCAACACCAACACGCTCAATGCCTCAACCGCCGCGTCAAGCGCGGGCTTGTCGGGCATGGTCAGCGGCAAGGCGTGGCGCGCCGAGGTGCAACACGAGGGCGAGCTGATCGACGCCCGACTGGTGACGGCGAGCAGCGAAGCCGGCTTTTTGAATGCCGCTGCCCCCTTGGACGCCGGTCGCCGTGACGCGGCGGCCAAGCTCGCCGCCAAGCTCAGCGCCACCACGCAGCTCTACGGCGAAGCCCTGCGCAGCGAGGACCGCAACCCCGGTGGCGGCTTGCGCAGCGCTGCCGGTGCCGGTTTGCGGTGGCGGGTGGCGGCCCTTGACGGTTTGACGCTGGACGCCGGCTTGCGCCGGGTGCGCGAAACCGCTGGGGTGTTGGTGCCTTCGCAGCTCAGTCCGATCACGCCCTTGAGCGGCAGTTCGGGCTTGGGCAGCAGCCTAGGCGCAGGGGCGGGTGGCGGCGCGCTGGGCTACGGCAACAACTTGATCGACCCGGCCACCGGCTTGGCGCAGATCAACCCCGGCAGCAGCTTGCAGGGCAACGCTGGCATCGGGGCGTTGAACGTGCCGGCCGGTACGCAGCTCGCCAGTGATACCGCCCGCTTGGGGCTGGGTTATGCGCTCACACCGCGCAGCAGTGTGGGCGCTGAGCTGGAGCAGCAGATCAGTGGCGAAGTGCGTCAGCGCGTGGCCGTGGGCGCGGATTACGCCGTGGCTGAGCGCGCTAGGCTTTACGGTCGATTTGAGCGTCAAACGGGTTTGTCGAGCCTGTACGGCATCACCGCACCGGACCGACAGGTGGATGCATTCGCCCTCGGGGCCAGCTCGACGTACTTCCAAGACACCCAGCTCTTTTCGGAGTACCGCTTGCGCGACGCCGCCAGCGGACGCGATCTGCAACTGGCCTCGGGTGTGCGCCAAGCCTGGGACTTGAGCGAAGGTCTGCGCCTGACCACCGCCTTGGAGCGCTTGAACGTGCTTCAAGGCCCCGCGCCCGATGCTTCCGCCCTGAGCGTGGGCTTGGACATGCACGCTGATCCGCTTTGGAAGGGTTCGACCCGGCTGGAGCTGCGCCGGGCGGGGGATCGGGGTGACACCGTGGACGATGATCGCTTCCAGACCGCTCTGTGGCAGCTGATGTTGGCGCGCAAGCTGGACCGCGACTGGACCTTGCTGGCCCGCAATTACTTGCTCAACACCACCTACGTCGCCAAGGGGGCCGTGTTCCAAGACCGGGCGCAGATCGGCGTGGCTTATCGCGAAACCGATGTGGACCGGCTCTCGGGTTTGGCGCGCTACGAGCTGAAAAACGAACGCGACGCCAGCAACGCCACCTTGGGCGAGTTACACAGCCGGGCGCACATCGTCTCGACCCATCTCGATTGGCACGCCTCGCGGCCGTGGTGGCTCTATGGCCGCATGGCGGCCAAGTGGCAAGACGATCGTTTTGAAGGTGGGGTGCAGGACCACTTCCAGTCGCAACTGCTGTCTTCCCGCCTGAGCTACGACGTCACCGAGCAATGGGATGTGGCGGCGCTGGCTTCGGTGCAGTGGGGCCAGCTCGGGGCGCGTGAAACCGCGCTGGGTCTGGAAGCTGGCCGCTTGATGGCGCAGAACCTGTGGCTGTCGGCCGGGGTGAATGTGAGTGGTTTTGCCGGGGATGTCGATCTGACGGGCTACGAATACACCCGGCGCGGCTTTTTCCTGCGCTTGCGCTTCAAGTTCGACGAAGACCTGTTTGCCGGCCGCGACCCGCGCATCAACCGCAGCTTGGACCGCAACCCGGACCCCTCTGCTGCGCCATGACCTTTTTTGTGGGTGCCTTGCCATGAAGTTTTCTCTCACTCGCCCGCTTGGGTGCTTGTTGTTGTCCTCGGTGATGTC
>NZ_JBYSVC010000113.1:0-6129 GCF_057922285.1 Leptothrix toolikensis (SeqCode) | reverse complement strand
CACACTTATCGGCTGCAAATTTTTAAAGAACTTCTCGCTTCCTGCGAGTCGCTAATCAGTCAGTGATCAGCAGAGAAACGAGATTTTGCCTGTAAACGTAATCCCTGTCAAGGGTGTGGGTATTAAAACTTCGCAGCGACGAAGATCCCCCCTCTAGAATCAGCCGCCATCGTCTTAGCAACCTCCTTCCCACTTATGAGCATCAAGAGCGACTCTTGGATTCGTCGCATGGCCGCTGAACATCAAATGATTGAACCTTTCGAGGCCAATCAGGTTCGTACCAACGCATCAGGACAAAGAATCGTCAGCTATGGCACGTCCAGTTATGGCTATGACATTCGTTGCGCAGGCGACTTCAAGATCTTCACGAATGTCCACTCCACCGTGGTGGACCCGAAGAACTTTGATGAAAAAAGCTTTGTGGATTTCCACGGCGATGTCTGCATCATTCCGCCCAACAGCTTCGCTTTGGCCCGAACCATCGAGTACTTCCGCATTCCTCGCAATGTGCTGACCATCTGTCTAGGTAAGAGCACCTATGCGCGCTGCGGCATCATCGTCAACGTCACACCCTTCGAGCCCGAGTGGGAAGGTTTTGTGACGTTGGAGTTCTCCAACACAACCCCGTTACCTGCCAAGATTTACGCGGGTGAAGGTTGCGCGCAGGTGGTGTTCTTCGAGAGTGATGAAGTGTGTGAGACCAGCTATAAGGACAGAGGGGGCAAGTACCAAGGCCAAGTTGGCGTTACGTTGCCTAAAACCTGATCTCGCTCAACCTTGCCTACGGCTCTTTCGTGCGCTTCTCCACTGCTTGCCCACTATTTGCAATAGTCAGAGCTAAAGAGCCCTGGCAAGGGCTCCAGTGCTGCGTACACTGCGCCCCAAATGAACATCACCATGTTTCATGAGTGCGATCACAACCGCTGTCCCGCTCACCATCGGCCTGTTTGAATGCCTTGCGGAACCCGTGTTGGTTTTCGATGCTTCGGTGCGCCTGCTTTACGCCAATCGTGCAGCTCTTCATGCCCTTCCCTGTGAAACAGGGATGGGTTGGGCGGATTTGGGACGGGTTTTTGATGTCCCCACGCTGGAATGGTTGCGTGAATCCATCGAGAAACCTACTGGGACGGCATCCCTCCCTGCGGGTGGTGCTGCCATGCAACAAGGCCAAGTCCCCGTCGTTGCGCCGCTCGGAGGACAACGTTGGGCCTTGGTCCTCCCGATCGAATCGGGGGCGGTGACATCAGCGCCTACTGGTTCGGCCCACCCTTTGAAAAAAAGCGTGCCCTCTTCGGTGCCCACCGAACAAGACAATGCGCTTCACGACATCCTTTGGAGCGCACCTTTCCCGGTCATGCTGCAAGACGACACGTTTCGGTTGGTGGACTGCAATCCCATGATGGCAGCGTTACTGGGTACGGCTCGCAATCGCTTGATCGGCCAAGATCCCCTGAGATTCATGCCACCACAAGAGCAGCGCGACCTCCAGTCACGCCGGCAAGAATGGCTGAAATCGTTACAGGAAACGCGTATTCCGGTGTTGCAAGATCAGACCTATTTGGATGCCAAGGGACAACCTCATCCGATGCAAGCCACGGTCTATCTTCTGCAAAACCGCGATAAAACTCGGCGAGTTTTATCGGTTTTTCGCGACATCAAGGCTGAAGCGCTACCGCACGCAATCAGCACAACCCAAAGCTCTGATGGATCGACAGGCTCTTCAGATCTAACACTGCTCGAACTCGGCGGCTGGTTTGATCAGCTTCCTCAAGCCATGATGCTGCTCGACCACAATGGCCGGGTGCTGCGATCCAATCAAGCCTTTGATCAACTACTCGGCTTTCAGCTGCTGGATGTGAGCGAAGCCTCCCCCGAGATTCGTATGCTTTTGCACTGGGGTCGAACCCGACTCACGGTGCCCTTGGAGCCGGGGCAATCATGGTTTACACCCGACGTATTCGTCCCTTGCAAACCGGATCAACCGCCTAAACGCGTCCGCTCTTTGCTCCGATGCCACCTCACACCGGATCAGCAGCGACGGTACATGTATGTCCTGGATGAGCGCCCGCCCGAAGAACGTCGTGACCCTCGCAGGGTTCAACCGGGTTCACTTTTTGACATGTCCGGAGCGGGTCCAGCGATCAGTCGTGAACGCGAAATCAATTTGGCCCATCAGGCCATCAAAGCGGGGCAATTGAACGACCTGACCGCATCAAGTGGCACACATACGATCCGTCGAGATCGCGTACTTCCTTCTTCGATGCATGAATTTGAGCGCCTGCAACAAGCCTGCAAACTGGGTGAACGTTGCGAGGTGCGTTACGCCGTACAAGATCCAGAACAAGGTCAGCGTTGGTTTCTGACGCGGGTGGAGCCAGATACGCGCCCTGGGCAGGGTGTCTCTGTGATCACGTTCGATATCACTGAGCAACAGCTGGCTCGCGAACGCGCCGAGTACTTGTTGGCCGAGTTGAATGCCATCTTGGAGAGTTCTCCGGCGGGTATTGCCTCTTTGCGGGGCTATCACGTGGTGCGGTGCAACCGTCGTTTTGAACGCATCTTGCATCTACACGCAGGGACAGCCATCAAGGCCGACCTACGCGCATTGCTTGCCGCGCGAACAGGTGGGTTGCGTAACCCCCCTGAGCTCACCGCATGCATGGATAAGGGCGACATCTTCGAAGATGAAGTGCATGTCATCCATGATGATGATTTGGTCCATTGGTACGCTGTGACCATTCGCCGAGCCGGCCCACCTGGCCCAGCATCAGAGGCGGTGGTGATTTTGTCCGAGATCACCCGGCTACGCTACCAGCAAGAGCAGCTGGAAACAGTGACCAACGAACGGGCTAGCTTGGCCCAAATCCTGCACCAGCAAAGTGACCGGGGCCGAGCCGTCCTTGATGCCATGCTTGTGGGGGTCGTTACGGTCAATCAGCAAGGCACCATCACTTGGCTAAATCGACCTGCAAGACGCATGTTTTGTGGCGATTTAAGGGACTTCTATGGTGAGCCTTTAGCTTCTGTGGCCCCACCCGACGAGCCGGAGCATCCTTTCAGGCATTGCGCTTCGGTGCTTGAAAAAATGGCAGATAGCGATTCCGCTCAATTCGAAGCCCATGTGCAAGGGCGCGACGGACGTCGTTTCTTGGTGGTCGGCAACATGGTCGCCACGCTCAATCTATCAGGGGGGCGGGAATTGACCTTCGCCCTGATGGACATGGACCAGCGACGCATGGCTGAGGCGCGCGTGGCCGATGCACGGGGCATGCTGCAACGCATCATGGCAGCAGCCCCGATGGCTATCACCATCCACGACGCAAGCACGCTGGCCATTGAGCAGATGAATCCGGTCGCAGCAGACCTCGCCGGCATCGCAGCAGAAGAGGCCATCGGCTGTACACCGGATCAACTTTTTCCACCCGAGTTATCCAACCGCTTGCGTGATGACATGCGCACGGCCTTGAGTCAGCCTACGGCGCTGACCCAACGTGAATATCCGATCGAAAGCCATGGCAAGCGCACCTTGTGGGATACGCGCTTTGTGCCCTTGGCGCGCGATGGCGAACGCCCGGATCGCATTCTCATGGTGGCCGCCGACATCACAGCGCAGCGGGCCGAACTCGACATCTTGCTTTCACAACGAGAAATGCTGGTGCAAGAAGTGCAGCACCGGGTACGCCACAACTTGCAGGATGTGACCGGCCTACTCAAACAAGTAGGGGTGCGTCGCCCCGAAGTGCAAGCCGTCATGACCGAGGTCATTGGCCAAGTTCAAGCCATTGCACAGGTCTATGGCCTACCCACCGGCCCAACCGGACTGCTGCGGGTGGTCGATGTGGTCGAAGCCGTATCGCAGTCGGTGCAACGCACTTTCGGCCAGATCTTTGAGATGCAGATGGACCCAACCACCACGCCGTGGTTGCTGCCTGATGGTGAGTCGATTCCTTTCGCCTTGATCATCAACGAACTGATGAGCAATGCGGTCAAGCACAGCACCAGCGATTCCCCGCTCAGTTGTCATTTGCAGCCCATTCACCAAGGCATCCGACTTGAGGTGATGAACGAAGGGCTGTTGCCTTCCAACTTTCGGGTCGAGCACCGCCCAACCAGCGTAGCCGGTTTGGGCTTAGTGCGCGCCTTGCTGCCTCGCCGCCACGCGTCACTGACGATTGAGCAAAACGGCGAGCATGTCTTGGCCATCATTGAGCTGCATGCCCCGGTGATCACCCGCCCACCTGAATAAACGCGGCGGGCGGCGGAGCTCACTCTCAGGGCCGCCCGATGGCGTGATATTCCAACCCGAACGAGCGAATCAAGGCCGGCTCATAGAGGTTACGACCGTCAAAGACAACCTTATCCTTGAGCGAAGCCGCCAAGTGCTCGAAGTCAGGCGTACGGAACTCTTTCCATTCGGTCACGATCAGCAAGGCTTCGGCATTCAAAAGGGCGTCTTGCGCTGAATCAGCGTATTGCACACCCACCACATCAGCCAACTGGCGCTGCGCTTCCGCTATGGCCACCGGGTCATAGACTTGAACCCGAGCACCACGTTGCAAGAGATCATGAATGATCACCAAGCTGGGGGCTTCACGCATATCGTCGGTGTTGGGCTTGAACGCTAGGCCCCAAATCGCAAACGTCCGGCCTGCGAGATCCTCTCCGTAGCGCGCTACGACCTTGTTCACCAAGACCTTCTTTTGGTCTTCGTTGACGGCCTCCACGGCAGCCAAGATGCGCGAAGGCAGCCCAACATCGGCCGATGTTTTGGCCAATGCTTTGACATCCTTGGGGAAGCAAGAGCCGCCATAACCCACCCCTGGATAGAGGAAGTGCGTCCCAATCCGAGGGTCGGAGCCGATGCCTTGGCGAACCAGCTCGATATCCGCGCCCACCCGTTCAGCCAGACGAGACAACTCGTTCATGAAGCTGATGCGGGTCGCCAACATGGCATTGGCAGCATATTTGGTGAATTCGGCACTGCGAATATCCATCACCATCATGCGATCACGGTTGCGCACAAACGGTGCATAGAGCGCACGCATGAGCAAAATGGCGCGCTCATCTTCAGCACCCACCACCACCCGATCAGGGCGCATGAAATCTTGGACCGCCGCGCCTTCTTTGAGAAACTCAGGATTCGAGCACACCGCAAAATCAAGCTTGATCTGGCGCTTGGCCAATTCATCAGCAATAGCAGCTTTGACCTTGTCACCTGTACCCACCGGCACCGTGCTCTTGTCCACCACCACCTTGAAGTCAAGCATGCGCTGACCAATGCTGCGGGCAGCGGCCACCACGTATTGCAAATCAGCTGAGCCATCCTCACCCGGAGGCGTACCGACGGCAATGAACTGGATCGTTCCATGGGCCACCGCATGATCCACGTTGGTGGTGAATTCCAAGCGGCCCGCCTGCACGTTGCGCTGAACAACTTCAAGCAGACCCGGCTCATGAATCGGTATACCGCCTTCTTGGAGAATACGGATCTTGGCCGGATCGATATCCAAGCACAGCACATGATTGCCCATCTCGGAGAGACAGGCCCCCGTGACAAGGCCGACATAACCTGTCCCGATAACAGTAACTTTCATGAAAAACTTTCAAACATGTTCAGCGATACATAAAAAGAAGGTCCGCACAAGGATGGGGCCTCACAGACGCGCCATCGCACCGTGGGCTTCTTCCTTCTGAGCCTCATCCCCATCACGCAACACGATCTCAAGCTGCTTGCGTGAGGCGTCGCGATCCTTGATTTCAAGATAGGCCCGCGCCAAAACCAAACGCAAGGCCGACTCAGCCAGTACATTGGGTACCGCAGGCGAGGTTTCACCTGATTTATGCACCATCAAGACCGCGTTTTGATGCAGTTCAAGCTGCTTGGCCAAATCCAAGGCGGCGGTCGAGATCGTGGTGGGCGCGCGCAGCGAAGCACGTTTGGTGGCGGCCGCCTCTGTCACTGCCGCAGCTTCAGCCATGACTTGCTCAGAGGGTGCCCGGCGCAGGGCATACACCAGCACGCCAGCCCCCAAGGTCACAATGATCAGGCCAACCGTCCAAGCCAAAGCATTACCGTCATCACCGCTGCGCTTGCCAGCATCGGTGGGTGCTGATGCAACAGCAACAGCA
>NZ_JBYSVC010000112.1:0-6190 GCF_057922285.1 Leptothrix toolikensis (SeqCode) | reverse complement strand
GGACGGATTTCGGCAAGACCGGCTATGGCGGCCCCTGCCCACCCCAAGGCGACAAGCCGCACCATTACATCTTCACGATCTATGCGCTGAAGACCGCCACGCTTGAGGTGCCGGCCGAAGCCACCGCCGCACTGATCGGTTTCATGATCAACGCCAACAAGATCGGCCAAGCCAGCTTCACAGCGACCTACGGCCGTTAAGGCGTGGGTGGGGCCGAGGGGACGAGGGGCTCGGCCTCGTCGAAACGCAGACCGTTCTCGGCCATCCAAGCTTGGGCGGTGCGCACAGCCTCAATCGCAGCTGGCGCGCCGGCATAAGGGGCCACATGCAGCAGCACCTCGCGGATTTCTAGCAGCGTGGCCCCGTTGTTCATGGCACCACGCAGATGGCCCTTGAGCTCTTGGCTGCGACCCAGCGCCGCCAGCATCGCCACGGTACACAGGCTGCGCTGCTTGAGCGCCAAGCCTTCGCGCAGCCACGTCGAGCCCCAAGCGTGCTCGTTGACGTAGCTTTGCAGCGGCGCTGAAAAAGCGTCGGCCTGCGCCAAGGCGCGGTCCACAAACACATCGCCCATGACTTGGCGACGCCGGGCCTCACCCGGATGCATTTCGGGCGAAGACATCTCTTTAGAAGTTGATACCGATCTTCAGGCCCAAGGTGGTCGGGCTGTAATCGACGCCGTTCTTGCTGCTTGTGCTGTGGATACGCAAATCAGCGCCAGCGAAGAGCATGCCGGCACGGTAGTTGACGCCAGCGGCCACACCCGCGCCGTAGAGCGTGGTGCTGGTGGCACCTTGATCAACGCTGAAAGCGGCCAAGCTCGGGCCAAAACCGGCCGACATCCCTGTGCCGAAGGGGATGGTGTAGCGCGGTGAGAGCTCATAGCCCGTCACCTTGGTGCCGCTCTTGTCCGATTGACTCAGGTTGAAGTGCGTGCGGATGCGCTGATCCGGGGACTGGATCAAGCCGCAATTGAAGTTGAAGTCCAAGCCAAGTGCATCGGCCGTGGGCTGCGACGAAGAGTCGTTGCTGTTGAGGGTCAGCGCCAGCGACGGAGCCGCTTTGTAACCGGGCTTCAAGATCGGCAGGAAGGTCCATTCACCCGCGTGAGCCGGGGCCGACAACGTGGCCATCAGGACCGTCAAGGTGCTCAGAGCGAGCAGAACGTTTTGTTTTTTCATGGGGCATCTTTCAGAGAATCAGGGCAGAACGGCGCGATTGTGGGTCGTCCACCTGAAGCTGTCTGTAACCCCAGTCACATAGGGGCTACCGTATCCTCGGCGGACCAAACGCGATAGCCGTTGCGGCCCGCGCTCTTGATGGCATACATCGCCATGTCCGCCCGGCGCATCAATGTGGCTGCGCCTTCGCTGTCTTCGGCGGGCCGCATCGCGATGCCGATGCTCAGGCTTGTCTTGAGTTGCTCTTGACCAAACGGGATCGGCGCTTCGAACGCTTGGCCCATCTTCTCCGCCACCAAGCGCGCATCTTGCGGGTCGGCCAACTCGGTCAGCACGACGATGAACTCATCGCCGCCTGAGCGTGAGACCGTATCGACCGACCGCACACAAGCCACCAGCCGCGTCGCGATTTGGCACAGCAAGGTGTCGCCTGCGTCATGGCCGAAGCGGTCGTTGATTTCTTTAAAGTGGTCCACGTCGATGAACATGACGGCCAAAGCACGCTGAAAGCGCGTGGCATGCAACAGCGCTTGATCCAAGCGATCAAGCAACATGCGGCGGTTAGGCAAGCCGGTCAGCACATCAAAAAAGGCCAGCGCGTGGGCTCTTTGCTCAGCCAGCTT
This sequence comes from Leptothrix toolikensis (SeqCode), assembly GCF_057922285.1. Classification (NCBI taxonomy): domain Bacteria; kingdom Pseudomonadati; phylum Pseudomonadota; class Betaproteobacteria; order Burkholderiales; family Sphaerotilaceae; genus Leptothrix; species Leptothrix toolikensis (SeqCode). The sequence continues at coordinate 4,386 of NZ_JBYSVC010000112.1, read as the reverse complement.
CAGCTCAGTGATGTCCCGGTTGTTCACACGCCGCCCCAGATCCCGCCCATCGCTGGCCATCACCTGACGGCAACCGTGGGCGATCCAGCGGATGCCGCCGTCCTTGCGCACGATCCGAAACGAAATATGCGATTCAGGCTGATCGTCCAAGCTCTGAAGATGCGTGCGGTAGATGGCGGCATCCTCGGGCAGCAAGATGCGCTCTAACAAGGCTGGATCGGTATAGAACTCATCCGGGGTATAGCCGCTCACCCGTTCACATGCCGGGCTGACATAGAGCACACAGCCCTCGGGGGAGAGCCAGTACTCCCAGTCGTAGGTGTAGTCGGCGATGGTGCGAAAACGTTCTTCACTTTCACGCAGCGCCTGCTCACTCTGCTCCCGAGTGATCTCCATGCGGGCCAACCGATAAAACACCGCCGCCAAGATCAAAACAAACGCCAGCGACGCGCCGCCCAGCACCAGGGCGTGATCGCGCCAACCGGCCAAATAGGTGTGCTCGGCCAAGCCCACCATCACAAACATTTGTTGGTTATCCAGCACTTGGTAGCCCAAGATGCGCCGGATGCCATCGATGGGCGAAACCACCTCCAAGGCACCGCTGGGACCGCCGTGGAGGATGGCTTGCCGAACCGGGATGGTCGGCTCAGGCTTGTTTTGAATCTCAGCCATGCCGGGGTAACGAATCACCACCGCGCCGTTGCCCATGCGCCGCAGAGCGATCAAACCATCCGAGCCGAGATCAATTTTTTGCAGCTCCTCTTGAAGGGTGCTGACATCAATGATGGCGATGGCGGCACCCAAAAACGTGCCCTCGGCGGTCAAAATCGGCTGGCTGATGTACATCGACGCGCGGTGGCTGTAGCGCCCGATCAGCACATCCGAATAAGACACCAGCGCCGCCTTTGGGTCGCGCACGATCTCTTTGAAAAACGCCCGGTCCGCAATGTTGATCGGCACCTGCTCGCCCATGCTGCTGTAGATCCGGTTGCCCTGCGCATCAAAAATGCGCAAGGCAGCGGCGCTGGTGATCGCATGGCGATGCGATTGCAACCAGTGGGTGATCTCAGCTTGATAGCGCGGTACCTGCTCGCGGCGCATCGCCGCTGGGTTGATGTCCTTGGCCAACATCGACACCACCCGCTCCGCCTCGTTGAACTCGAAATTCAACCTTGAGGCCAAGACTTGGGACAAGTTGCGCGCATCCGTCGTGGCATCCACCTTGGCCATGCGCAAGGAGCTGTACAGCTCATGGCCCATGATCAGCCCAAAAAGCACGAGCAGACCCAGCAGGATCAGCCCGTACTTGGATCGACACATGCGCAACATCGGGTCAGTCTAGGTCAGCGCCGAGGCTCGGTCCGGTTGGAACCCTTGACCAGATCAAAGCGGAACAAGCGGCATTCAATCGGGCCGTTCCACATCGGCACGCGCCGGCTTTCCTTCAAGCGCATGGCTTGGGGCAGCTTGGCGTCCGGGCTCAGCACCCAAGCGGTCCAACCGGCGTATTGATTCTTCCAGTGGCTGGCCAAGGCCGAGAAGAAGGCTTGCGAGGTGCCGCCACCTTCAAAGCCTTCGCGCGCCATCCCCGCGTGCGGGTCGTGCCCTGAGCCCGTGCCCTTGGCGTCGATCCGCTCGCCGTAAGGCGGGTTGAGCATCAACACACCGTGATCGGCGGGGGCCACGCGCTGCAAGGCGTCGGCTGTTTTGAACTCGATGGCGTGCAACACCCCGGCGCGCTCAGCGTTGCGGGTGGCGAAGTCGGTCATGCGAAACGACACATCACCGCCCTGCACCATCACCAGAGGTGCGTGTACGCGCGCACGCGCCGCCGCTTTCATGTCGCGCCAAGCCACCGCAGCGGTTTCCATGCGGAAGGGCCCCAGCTTTTCAAAGGCAAAGCTGCGTTGCATGCCGGGGGCGATGCCGCAGGCGATCTGCGCCGCTTCAATGGCGATGGTGCCCGCGCCGCAGCAGGGGTCGAGCAAGATGCCGTCTTCTTCACGGCCCTGCCAACCGGCCGCCGCCAGCATGGCCGCAGCCAAGGTTTCCTTGAGCGGCGCTTCGCCCTTGTCTTCGCGCCAACCACGCTTGAACAACGCCTCGCCAGTCAGATCGACATAGAGCAGCGCGTGCGCTTCTTGCAAGTGCAGCACCAGCGACAGATCGGGGAAGCGCGGATCGACATCGGGGCGGTCGCCGGTGGCCTCGCGCATGCCGTCGCACACCGCATCCTTGATGCGCAAGCTGGCGAAATGCAGGCTCTTGAGCGGGGAACGCTGCGCGGTGGTGTCCACGCGCAGGGTCTGCTTGGGACGAATCCACTCGGCCCAACGCACCGTGCGGGCCATCTCGTAGAGGTCGTCTTCGCCTTGGTACGGACCTTCGGCAACTTGCCACAGCACACGCTGGGCCAGACGGCTTTCAAGGTGCAGACGCATGGCGGTCTGGGTGCTGCCGACCAAGGCCACACCGCCGCGCGCGGCCTTGACCGACTCCGCAGCACGGGCCGTACCGGCGGCCGACAAGATCGCGCGCACTTCGTCGGCAAGCAAAGGCTCTGCGCCGGCGGCGCAAGGCAAGAAAAGAGGATTCGGATTCACGTGGGAGTCGCCGCAACAAAAAGGCGATTGTCGCGCTTCAGTCGTTTGTTACAAATGGTGAGCTTATCTTCAGGACTTGCAGAGACAATCACGCAACGCCGCCAAGCACACGGTTTGGCTGGTTTGTACCGCTCATTGGTACCCCTCAGCACTCAAGGAGTTCTCAACATGCAAATCCATTTCACTATCCGTCCTTTGATCCTTTCCGCCACTGTGGCCGCTATCGCACTGAGCGGCTGCGGCAGCATGAGCGAAACCCAAAAGGGCACCGCCATCGGTGCCATGGGTGGTGCCGGCCTGGGTGCCCTGATCGGCAAGGCCAGCGGCAACGCCGGCAAGGGTGCCGCCATCGGTGGCGTGGTGGGTGCCGTCGCCGGCAACATCTGGTCCAAGAAGATGGAAGAAAAGAAGGCCGCCATGGAAGCCGCCACCCAAGGCACTGGCGTGGACATCGCCCGCACAGCGGACAACCAACTCAAGGTCAACGTCCCTGGCGACTTCTCTTTTGACGTCGGCCAAGCCAAGGTCAAGCCCGTCATGCAGCCCGTGCTGCGCAAGCTGGCCAGCGGTTTGGACGCAACCCACCAAGTCGTGATCGTCGGCCACACCGACAGCACCGGCGCAACTGCGGCTAACAACCAGCTGTCGCTGAACCGTGCCGAATCGGTGCGTGACTACATGGTCGGCCAAGGCATCACCGCCAACCGCATCCAAGTGAGCGGCAAGGGCGAAGATGAACCCATCGCTGACAACGCCACGTCTGACGGCCGTGCCAAGAACCGTCGCGTTGAAATTTTCCTGCGCGAAGCGGGTCAGTAAGCTGGCTCCATGAGGAAAAACGGCACCTTCGGGTGCCGTTTTTTTCGTCCTTGCCCTTTGCTACTTCGCTACTTCGCTATCTCTTTCTAGGACACCATGCCCGGCTACCAAACCAAGCAAGAGCAGATCGCCGTCTACGGCGTGGCTGATCTCGTCATCCGCTCGCTCCTCGACCGAGAACAGTTCTCCGACCCCGAGGGCTTGGCGGAACGCTTGGGTATTTCCTCGGCCACGTGGCCGCTGTTCGGGCTGCTCTGGCCCTCGGGCGCACACCTCGCGGCCCGCATGGCCCTACGCCCGGTCACGGCAGAAAAAATCCTAGAGATCGGCTGCGGCTTGGCCTTGGCCAGCTTGGTGGGCCATCGGCGAGGGGCCGATGTGACAGCCAGCGATTGCCACCCCATGGCCGGCAGCTTCTTGCTGGAAAACTTGCGCCTCAACGACCTCGCCCCCATGAAGTACCGCCAAGGCCAGTGGGGCAAGGCCGAAAACGCGGACGATGACAACGCCGTGCAAGGCCGCTTCGACTTGATCATGGGCAGCGACTTGCTCTACGAGCGCGACAGCAACGGCGATCTGGCCGGTTTTATCGAGCACCACGCTCAAAACCGTGCCGAAGTCTGGATCGTGGACCCCGACCGAGGCAATCGCCCGAGCTTCAATCGCCACATGGCCGCTCAAGGCTTTGATCGCCACGAAGAGCGCCTCGACAGCCCCGCCACCGCCGAGGGCGGCGTCGCTTACAAGGGGCGGATGCTGGTGTATCGACGCGAGCACACTGCCACCCCGCAGCCTGCCTAAAATGGAGCCATGAATCATCCCTCCGACTTCATCACCGATGCATCCATCCCCTCCCCCGTGCCGCACCGGCTGGGCTGCGACTGCGGCTTGCATGGTGGCGGGGGGGGGCATGCTGTGGTGGGCAGCCGACGGCTCTTTACCGGCTTGATCCTCGGTGCCGGGG
>NZ_JBYSVC010000111.1:0-6269 GCF_057922285.1 Leptothrix toolikensis (SeqCode) | reverse complement strand
CTATCGTTTCGGCCCGACAATTCGGCACTTGAGTTACAGGACGGAAAGAATTGGAGTCCCCCAGCATGAGCAGTACGAGCCCGAGCATCAGCCTGAGCACTGAAATTCAAACCGTCGGCGTCATCGGCGCTGGCACCATGGGCAACGGCATCGCCCAAGCCTGCGCCGTGGCCGGTATCCACGTCGTGATGATCGACATCAGTGAAGCCGCCGTCCAAAAAGGCTTGGCGACCATCGGTGGCAGCCTTGATCGGCTGCTCAAGAAGGAAAAGATCAGCGCTGAAGCCAAGACCGACGCTTTGGCCCGCATCCGCATCTCGACCGACTACGCCGACTTGAAGACCGCCCAACTCGTCATCGAAGCGGCCACCGAGAACGAAGCCCTCAAGGTCAAGATCCTCCAGCAGCTCGATGCCACGCTCGCGCCAGACGTGATCGTCGCCACCAACACCAGCTCGATCTCGATCACCAAGCTGGCCGCGACCACCCAGCGCGCTGACCGTTTCATCGGCATGCACTTCTTCAACCCAGTGCCGATGATGGCGCTGGTGGAGTTGATCCGAGGCTTACAAACCAGCGATGCGACCCACGCCAAGGTCAAAACCCTGGCCGAAGCGCTGGGCAAAACACCCATCACGGTCAAGAACGCGCCCGGCTTTGTCGTCAACCGCATCTTGATTCCGATGATCAACGAAGCCTTCTTCGTCTTGGCCGAAGGCTTGGCGACGCCAGAAGACATCGACGCTGGCATGAAACTCGGCTGCAACCAACCCATTGGCCCGCTGGCCTTGGCCGACATGATCGGTTTGGATGTGTGTTTGGCGGTGATGGACGTCTACATGAAGGAGTTCAACGACTCCAAGTACCGCCCAGCGCCGCTGCTGAAGGAATACGTCGCTGCGGGCTGGCTGGGCCGCAAGAGCGGTCGAGGCGTCTACAGCTACTGACCCCGCCTAGCACCCGCCCTGCTGCCCCCTGACCCATGTCGACCAACGCCATCGTCATGCTCAATCGCCATGCGGGTCATGGCACAGCCAGCCGACTCCAAGAGCCGATGGAAGCGTGGTTGAAACGCCATGCACCGGGGGTGCCGCTGCTGGCACCCACCAGCGCCCATGCCGCCTTGGCCACACTGATCATCTTGGCCCCACGCACTCGGGTGGTGTTGGTCGGTGGTGATGGGACAGTCAATACCTTGCTACCCGCCATGTTGCGGCGCGGTCACCGACTTGGCTTGGTGCCAGCAGGTCAGACGAACAGCTTGGCACAGGCCCTCGGTCTCACCAACATGACGTGGCAAAACGCCTTGCCCTTTGCGCTCAATCACCCCTCGGCAGCCATCGACGTGGGTCAGATCGACACCGGCAAAGGCAGCTGGCCTTTTGCGTCGCGGTTAGGCATTGGTTTCGAGGCCCTCATTGGGCTGCGTGCCCAGACGGCTCCAGCGTTCTTGCGCGGATCCACCGCCCGGCGGCTCTGGGGCTTGATGCACGAATGGCCCCGCAACAAGACTCTGCCGATGCGGGTCTGGATCGACGGCAAGTTGGCACACGAGGGCAGCACACTGGCCGTATCGATCACCAACACCCCCCGCGTAACCACCCACTTGCATGATCGAGCCGAGCCCATGGCCGCCCCACCGGGCACCATGGATGCGCTGATCGTGGGAGCCTTGGGTGGACTGCTCCAGCTACCCGCCTTGCTGCGACCCACACAAAGCACGCACCCGAAAATCGAAACTTTCCGGGTGCGTCAGATCCAGATCGACTCCGGCACCCCACTGCCGCTGTGTGCCGATGGCGAGCAACTGCCCCCCACCGGCCGCTTGGGCGTACAGGTGCTGCCCCGTTCTTTGCAAGCGGTGGGCCTGCATGCCGAGGCCGAAATCTGGGCCCCTTCAACGCAAAGTTGAGGCCAAAGTTCTTTTACCAGCGCTGTTCCACCCCATCCATGGGCGGTAAAAAACGGGACAGTTCGGTCAGCGCGTGCTCATAAACTTGGCGCTTGAACTCGATGACCATCTCCAGCGGCACCCAGTAATCGTGCCAACGCCAAGCGTCGAACTCGGGGTGATCGGTGGCGCGCAAGTTCATGTCGCTGTCGTGGCCCAAAAGCTGCAACAGGAACCAAATCTGCTTCTGACCCTTGTAATGCCCACGGGCATCGCGCCGGATGTAATGATCAGGCACCTCATAGCGCAGCCAATCCCGGGTTCGGGCAAGGATGCGCACGTGCTCAGGCAAGAGGCCTATTTCCTCATGCAATTCTCGGAACATGGCCTGCTCAGGCGACTCACCATATTTGATGCCGCCTTGCGGAAACTGCCAGGAGTGGGTGCGAATACGTTTGCCCCAAAACACCTGATTCCACGGATTGAGCAGGACGATGCCGACGTTGGGCCGGAAGCCTTCACGGTCGAGCATAATCAGACCCCAGATTTTTAACTGAGCCGATTATTGCACCGACCTTGTGTGGCACAAGCCCGCACAAATCCCGATCCGGTGACGGCTCCCCCCGCCCATCATGAAAGCATCCCAGTTCTTCATCGCCACGCTGAAGGAAGCGCCCGCCGACGCCGAAATCAACAGCCACAAGCTGATGATGCGCGCCGGTTTTATCAAGCGCCTCGGCGCGGGCATCTACAACTACATGCCGATGGGCTTGCGGGTGATCCGCAAGGTCGAAGCCATCATCCGTGAGGAAATGAACCGCGCTGGAGCCATCGAGCTCTTGATGCCGCTCGTGCAGCCTGCTGAGCTGTGGCAGGAAACGGGCCGTTTCGACAAGATGGGGCCCGAGTTGCTGCGCGTGAAGGATCGCCACGACCGCGACTTCATCATCCAGCCCACCAGCGAAGAAGTCGTCACCGACATCGCCCGCCAAGAGCTGCGCAGCTACAAGCAGCTGCCGAAAAATTTCTATCACATCCAGACCAAGTTCCGCGACGAGCGCCGGCCGCGCTTTGGCATCATGCGTGGGCGCGAGTTCACGATGAAGGATGCCTACTCCTTCGACCGTGACGCCGCCAGCGCCGCCAAGAGCTACGACGCGATGTTTGCGGCCTACAAGCGCATCTTTGAGCGCTTCGGCTTGCAATACCGCGCCGTGGCTGCCGACACCGGCGCGATTGGGGGCGACCTCTCGCACGAATTCCAAGTCATCGCCGACATCGGTGAAGACGCGATCATTTACTGCCCGACGAGCGATTACGCCGCCAACATCGAGCTGGCCGAAGCGCTGCCGCTGCTGGATAGCCGCGCAGCACCGACCCAAGCGTTGGCGAAGCAACCCACCCCGGTGACCACCGTTTGCGCCGATGTGGCCCGGATGCTGGGCGTGGACCTGAGCCGCACAGTGAAATCGCTGGTGCTGGCCACCGACGAGTTGGGTGAGCACGGCGAGATCGTCAAGACCCGCATTTGGCTGCTCTTGGTGCGCGGTGACCACGATCTGAACGAAGTCAAGGCCGGCAAGGTCGAAGGGCTGAAAAGCGGCTTCCGCTTCGCCACGACAGCCGAGATTGAGACGCACTTCGGCTGCAAGCCGGGCTACCTTGGGCCGATCTTCCACAAAGAGGGCCTGAAAAAGCCGGTGAAGGTCATCGCCGACCGTACCGTCGCGCGGATGAGTGACTTCGTCAGCGGGGCCAACGAGGAAGGTTTCCACCTCAGCGGCATCAACTGGGGCCGCGATCTGCCCGAGCCCGACGTGGTGGCCGACATCCGCAATGTCGTGGCGGGCGATCCCTCGCCCGACGGCCAGGGTGTGCTGGCGATTCAGCGCGGTATCGAAGTGGGCCACGTGTTCTACCTCGGCACCAAGTATTCCAAAGCCATGAACGCCACTTTCTTGGATGAAAACGGCAAGCCGCAGTTCATGGAAATGGGCTGCTACGGTATCGGCGTGACGCGCATCTTGGGTGCGGCCATTGAACAGAGCCACGACGCGCGCGGCATCATCTGGCCGGACGCCATCGCACCGTTCACCGTCGCCATCTGCCCCATCGGCATGGACCGCTCGGAAGCCGTCAAAGCGGCCGCGCAAGCGTTGCATGACGAGCTGCAAGCCGCTGGCGTCGATGTGATCCTCGACGACCGGGGCGAGCGTCCGGGGGCGATGTTTGCCGACTGGGAACTGATCGGTGTGCCGCACCGCGTGGTGATCTCTGACCGGGGTCTCAAAGAAGGCCAGGTCGAATATCAAGGTCGGCGTGATGCAGCGGCTACCCCAGTGGCAGCGGCAGAGGTGGCGGCCTTCTTGAAGGGCCGCGTGAAGGTTTGACGGCATGACCCCCGCCCGACGCGCCTTGCTCGTCTTGGCGGGTGCTGCCTGCATCGGCAGCTGGCAGCCCGCTCAAGCGGGCTCACAAGTCGAAGAGCCCTTGGCCGACGCAGTCCGGGGCGCTTTGTCTTCGGCGGTGGCCGAACACGCCCCGCCCAAGCCCGAATTCAGCCGCACCGAAGAGCGCATCGCCTACCTGCGCTGGCTGGGCAAGATGAGCCCCAAGCTGGCGCGGCGCTATCAAGACTTCGACAGCCGGCGCGAGTTTCTTGAAACCCTCTGGTACGAGAGCCGTCGCGCCGGGCTGGAGCCCAATTTGGTGCTCGGCTTGGTCGAGGTGGAAAGCGGCTTTCGCAAGTACGCCATTTCCAGTGCGGGGGCGCGCGGCTACATGCAGGTCATGCCTTTTTGGACTCGGCTGATCGGCGACGGCAACCCGGCAGCGCTGTTCCACATGCAGACCAATTTGCGCTTTGGCTGCGTGATCCTGCGCCACTACCTCGACCGCGAAAGCGGCGATGTTTTCATGGCGCTGGGCCGCTACAACGGCAGCCGAGGCCAAGCGCCCTATCCCAACATGGTGCTCGGGGCCAAGAAACGCTGGGAGTCCGGCTAGACTGGCTCCCACCGCCAACCTTCAACCCAAGCCCCCACCATGTCGCCAGAACTCAGTTACGCCGTGACCGGGTTGGGCATTCTGCTCTGCCTGTTTTGTTTCGCCGTGGTCTTTCGCGGCCAGCGCATTCCCGGGGACGAAGGCAGCGCCCAAGAGCTTGAGTTCAAAGGGTTGAAGCTCAAAGCCAATTCGCTGGTCACGCTTTTGATCGTCTCAGCGCTGCTGGCCGGTTTTCCACTCGGGCTGCAAGCGTGGATTCAGATCAACGCGCCCGTCCCAGCACCGACCGCGCCCGCCACAGCGCCACAACCCGCCACGCTGCGCCTGTTCGTGACCGGCCAAGTGCTGGACGGCAACGGCGGCCAGATTGAAAACGCCACCGTGCGCGTCTTGGATGTGCGCCAAGGCCGCCAAATCCACGAGGCCCAAACGGACGGCTTTGGCAGCTTCGACTTCCCGCCGTTGGAGCTGGGCCAAGACGATCGCTACAAGGTCGTGATGTCCAAAGACGGCTTTTTGGAACAGACCGTGCTGATGGGCCCGGGCGGGTCGGTCGGCTTCAACGCTGCGCTGGTCAAGCGCAAGACCCCGGGGACACAACCATGAACGCGCGCGCAGCACTCATCATCACCACTGGGCTGTGGATGGTTGCGGTACAAGCTACTGAGCTCGCCACCACCCGCATCAGCCCCATCGACCAGGCCGAGATGGTGCTGGTGCCCGCTGGGCCGTTCATCTACGGCGAGGAGGGCCGCAAATTGCGCCAACTCCTGAGCGATCGGCTCCAAGCGGCGTGGGCCCCCAATTACGCCAGCGAAGCCCCTCGCCAGATGCGGAACCTGCCCAGCTTCTACATCGACCGCTTTGAAGTGAGCAACGCGCGCTACAGCGCCTTCTTGCGCGCCCAGCCCGGCCACCGCGCCTCGCGCTACGCCAGCTATCCGCAGTTCAACGCCCCCGATCAACCCGTGGTGGGTATCGGCTGGTCAGAAGCGGCGGCGTTCTGCGCTTGGGCGGGCAAGCGTTTGCCGAGCGAAGAAGAATGGGAAAAAGCCGCCCGAGGCACCGACGGCCGTCTCTGGCCTTGGGGTGACGCCTTGAACGAAGCCAGCTTCAACGGCCGCAGCGCCGGGGTTTACAACCCCGCCTCGGTCGGCAGCCACCGCAGCAGCGACAGCCCCTACGGCGTGGCCGACATGGCCGGCAACGTCTGCGAAATGACCGCCACCCCGTGGAATGCCACCCAAAAGCACGTCATGCGCGGCGGCTCCTTTCTGAACCGCCTCCCCGACGTCCGCACCACCGTCCGCTGGGCCACCCCGGACGAAGACAACGGCACCAAATGGCTGGGATTCAGATGTGCGAGTGCGGT
>NZ_JBYSVC010000110.1:0-6439 GCF_057922285.1 Leptothrix toolikensis (SeqCode) | reverse complement strand
GTCATCTGGCGGGCGGTTTCTTCGGCATCGGTCTGGCTCACATAGACCAGCTCATCGACCCGTTGGGGTTCATAGATGCGCGGCAGGTATTCAGCGGGCCACTTGCGGATGCCTGGGATGCGCGAGCCTTCCGAGGGCTGCACACCGACGATACGTACCTTGGGGTTGCGCTCTTTCAGGTAGCGGCTCACCCCGGTGATGGTGCCGGTGGTGCCCATGGCGCTGACGAAGTGGGTGATCTGCCCATCGGTGTCGCGCCAGATCTCGGGGCCGGTGGTTTCAAAGTGGATGCGCGGGTTGTCGCTGTTGGCAAACTGATCCAGCACCCGGCCTTTGCCTTCGGCGGCCATGGTGTCGGCCAGATCGCGGGCGTATTCCATGCCGCCCGCCTTGGGCGTCAGGATCAGCTCGGCCCCGAAGGCTTTCATCGTCTGGGCGCGCTCAATCGAGAGGTCCTCCGGCATGATCAGCACCAGCCGGTAGCCGCGTACCGCTGCGGCCATGGCCAAGGCGATGCCGGTGTTGCCTGAAGTGGCTTCGATCAGCGTGTCGCCGGGGCGGATCTCGCCGCGTTCTTCGGCGCGCCGAATCATGCTGATGGCGGCGCGGTCTTTGACTGAACCCGCCGGGTTGTTGCCCTCCAGCTTGCCCAGCACGACGCTGGAAGCTGCCACGCCGTTCAGATCCGGCAGGCGTTGCAGGCGCACCAAAGGGGTATGGCCGATCACATCTTCGACGGTGAAGTAGGTAAGCATGGGCATCAAATCTCCTTGAAGCGAATTGTGGCAGCAAGGTGGAATAGAGGTTGCATTCTGATAAAAAATCGTGCCATAATCTCGGACCGCGCCCGATCAGCGCGACCACATGGCCGAAGTGGCGAAATCGGTAGACGCAGGGGACTCAAAATCCCCCGCCGCAAGGTGTGCCGGTTCGAGTCCGGCCTTCGGCACCACTGATCAAAAAAGCCCCGCTGCGCACTCAACAGGTTCGCAGCGGTTTTTTTTTACCGGATCGTTTCCCGGACCCGACCATGCCGCAGCTTCCTCCCATCACCCGTGCCTTGCTGCTGATCTGCACTGCCTTGTTTTGTGCGCAGATGTTGTTTGGCGATTGGATCGAAGTCTGGTTTGCGCTTTGGCCCTTGGGTTCGGGGCATTTCCTGCCTTGGCAAGTCCTGAGCTACGCCTTTTTGCACGGCGACATGGGCCACTTGTTCTTCAACATGTTGGGTTTGTGGATGTTCGGGGCCGAGATCGAGATGCTCTTCGGTCGCAAGCGTTACATGCAGTATTTGGCTGCCAGCGCTTTGTCGGGTGCCTTGGTGCAGTTGCTGATTTCGCCCTTGCTCGGGACGATGGGGGCCACGATTGGTGCTTCAGGAGCCCTGTTCGGTCTGCTGCTGGCCTTTGGCACACTGTTTCCTGATCGCATCATCATGCCGCTCTTCCCGCCCATCCCCATGAAGGCCAAATACTTCGTGATGGTCTTTGGTGCGCTCGAACTCTTCTTCGGCATGACTTCCATGCGCGGCGGCGTGGCGCATTTTGCGCACCTTGGCGGCATGTTGGGCGGCTGGCTGATGTTGCGCTACTGGCGCGGCCTGCCGCCGTTCCCGCCCCGGCGTCGCTGAGCAAGAACGCCGTGCGCGATTTTGTTTTGAGCCAAGGATGTATATACTCAACGTAATTACATCCTTCGAAGGATCCAGCTCATGACTTACGCCCGCGTTTTTCAGTCCGGGAACAGCCAAGCGGTGCGTCTACCCAAGGAATTTCGGCTCAACGTTGACCAAGTCGAAATTTTTCGCCAAGGCGGCGATATTGTGTTGCGCGAAGTCCCCCTCAGCGCCGCCGTGGTGTTTGATCTTTTGGCCAGCCTGCCCGCCGATTTCATGAGTGACGGTCGGGACGACACACCTCCGCAAGAGCGGGAAGAACTCTAATGGCTGAGCGCTCCGCTGTTCGATACCTGCTCGACACCAACATCTGTATCTATATCGCCAAGGGCCAGCCACTGGCGGTGCGCGCGCGCTTTGAGCGGTACACCTTGCATGACGTGGCCATGTCCACCATTACGCTGGGCGAATTGCGTTTTGGTGCGGAAAAAAGTCAGGCCCGCGAGCGCGCCTTGAGCACGATCGAACAGCTCATGCAGGTCATACCGGCCTGCGCCCTGCCCCTAGAAGCGGGTGAGCACTACGGCCAGATCCGTGCCACCTTGCAAAAGCTGGGGCTTCCTATCGGCAACAACGACTTGTGGCTGGCAGCGCATGCGCGTTCTCAGGGCTGGATTCTGGTGACCAACAACTCCCGCGAATTTGCCCGCGTACCCGGCCTGCAAGTTGAAAACTGGGTGGATTGAGCCTCTTTGATGACTGGGCGGATTCAAAAATGAACCGCAACACCCCCATCATTTGTACGAGCGGGCGTCCTCGATGACTTTGCCGTCGTTGGGCAGGGTGTTGGGGGGGAGGAGGGTGATGTTGCCGCGTAGTTTGGTGATGTCGCGCAGGGTTTCGGCGACGCGGGTGGGGAGGTTTTCGGGGGCGCTGGCGACTTCGATGTGGAGCGTCATGCGGTCGGCGGACATCTCGCCTTCGACGACCAAGCGGGCGCGGAGGATTTCGGGGTGGCGTTTGGCGACTTCGGCGATTTGGCTGGGGTGGACGAACATGCCGCGCACCTTGGTGGTTTGATCGGCCCGGCCCAGCCAGCCCTTGATGCGTTGATTGGTGCGGCCGCTGGGGCAGGGGCCGGGCAGGATGGCGGAGAGATCGCCGGTGCCGAAGCGAATCAGCGGGTAATCGGGGTTGAGCACCGTCACCACCACTTCGCCGACCTCGCCGTCGGGTACGGGGTTGTGGGTGCCGGGGCGAACGATTTCGAGGATGACGTGTTCATCGACCACCAAACCTTGGCGGGCCGAGGTTTCGAAGGCGATCAAGCCGACATCGGCGGTGGCGTAGCACTGGTACGCCTGCACGCCGCGCTCGATCAGCCAGTCGCGCAGCGAGGGTGGGAAGGCTTCGCCGCTGACCAGCGCTTTGCAAATCTGGCCCAAGCCCCCACCCCCCGTGGGGGCCTCGCTGGCTTTCTCGACCAAGATCTTCAAAAAGCTCGGGGTGCCGATGTAGCCGTGCGGGCGCAGTTCCTGAATGGCTTGGAGTTGCAGTTCGGTGTTGCCGACCCCGCCCGGAAACACCGTGCAGCCGAGGGCGTGCGCGCCGGTTTCCATCATTGAGCCAGCGGGGGTGAGGTGATAGCTGAAGCTGTTGTGGATCAAGTCGCCGCGCTCAAACCCGGCAGCGCGGATGGCGCGCGCCATGCGCCAGTAGTCCAGCGCTTCGCCTTCGGGCTCATACATCGGTCCGGGCGACTGAAAAACCCGCCGCGCACCGTCACTTTGGCGGTGACCATGACGTGCGGGCTGGCCGCGCCAGCCGATGGTGGCAAAGCCGCCAAAGACATCTGAGGCGCGCTGCGTTTTTTGTTGCTCCAGCAGTTCGTACTTGCGCAACACCGGCAAGGCGGCCAGCGTGGCGCGGTCGGTGATGCGGCTGGGGTCGATGCCCGCCAGACGCTCGCTCATGGCGGGGCTGTGGGCCTGCGCGTGGGCGATCAGGCCGGGCAGGGCGGCAAACAAGGCCGCTTCACGCTCAGCCGGTGTACGGACCTCAAGGGGGTCCAAGGCAGAGATGGAGATCGTCATGGGGCGCTTTCCTCGTGGGCCGTGACTTGGGGTGGGGTCGTGTTCTTGGGGGATGGACTCAAGCCAGCCAGCGCTTGCGGCGCTTGTAGCTCTTGACGTCTTTGAAGCTTTTCCGATCACCGCCGCCCACGCCGAGATAGAACTCCTTGACGTCCTCGTTCTCGCGCAGCGCTTTGGCTTCGCCGTCCATGACGATGCGGCCACTTTCCAAGATGTAGCCGTAGTCGGCGTAGCGCAGGGCGATGTTGGTGTTTTGCTCGGCCAGCAAGAAGGTGACTTTCTCCTTGGTGTTCAAGTCTTTGACGATCTCAAACACCTCTTCGACGATCTGCGGTGCCAAGCCCATGCTGGGCTCATCGAGCAACACCATCTTCGGATTGGCCATCAGCGCGCGGCCGATGGCGCACATCTGCTGCTCGCCGCCCGAGGTGTAGGCCGCTTGGCTGGTGCGGCGGGTCTTGAGACGCGGGAAGTAGGCGTAAACCTTCTCCAGCGTCTCGGCCACCGCCGCCTTGCCATCGCGGCGCGTGTAGGCCCCGGTCATGAGGTTGTCTTCGATGGAAAGGTGCGCAAAGCAGTGCCGGCCTTCCATCACCTGCACCACGCCCCGGTTGACCATCTCGGCCGTCGAGAGCTGCTCGATGCGCTCGCCGCGCAGTTCGATGGAGCCTTTGGTGACCTCACCCCGCTCGCCCGCCAGCAAATTGCTGATGGCGCGTAGGGTGGTCGTCTTGCCCGCACCGTTGCCGCCCAGCAAGGCGACCACCTTGCCTTCGGGCACCTGTAACGACACGCCCTTCAGCACCAGGATCACGTGGTTGTAGATGACCTCGATACCGTTGACGTTGAGGAGGATGTGGTCAGAGGTGCTCATGGCAGGGGTCTTTCTCAGGATTGGCAGTCTGCCGAGGTGCGGCGGATCAGCTTTTTCTCACCGGCGTATTTCTCAGACGCTGCCTTGACCAGCGGCTTGATGATTTGCTGGTCGGCTTGCAGCCAGTCGGAGGTGAACTTCCACTTGCTGCCGTCCCAGGTGTGGACCCGTGCCCAATTGGCACCGACGTGGTCAAAGCAGCTGGTCGAAACCGGGCGCATCACGCCGGCAAAGCCCATGCCGTCGAGCTTCTTTTGTTCCAGCGCCAGGTTTTCCAGGCCCCAGCGCACTTGCTCGCCGCTCATGACCTTGCCCTTGCCGTACTTCTCTTGGGCGCGCTTGACGCCTTCCACGGCCAACATCGACGAGATCAGGCCGCGCATGTAGAGCACCGAGCCCACTTCGTCCTTCGGACCCGTGCCTTGGCCCTTGGCGTGAATTTGGGCCAAAACGTCTTTCACCACCTTCGAGCCCGGCTCTGCGCCGTGCTGCATGGTCACGGCGTTGTAGCCCTTGGCGCCTTCACCCACGTCCTTCACGTCCGGCTCGGCCCCGGCCCACCAGACGCCGTACATCTTGTCGCGCGGATAGCCGGTGGCTTGGGCTTCTTTGATGGCGGTCGAGTTCATCACGCCCCAGCCCCAGAGCAGCACGTAGTCCGGGCGGCTTTGGCGCACTTGCAGCCAAGTGGCTTTTTGCTCGACGCCCGGCGCGGTCACGGGCAGCAGTTGCAACTCAAAGCCGTGCATGCGGGCGCGCTCTTGCAGCAAGGGGATCGGCTCCTTGCCATAGGGGCTGTCGTGATAGACCAAGGTGATCTTCTTGCCCTTGAGCTTGTCGAGCCCGCCTTCTTTGGCGCCGATTTGCTGGATCAGCACGTCCGCCGCGATCCAGTAGGTGCCCAGCAGCGGGAAGTTCCACTTGAAAACACCGCCGTCTTGCGACTCTGAGCGGCCATAACCGGCCGTGATCAAGGGGATCTTGTCAGCTGGAGCTTTCTCGGTCAGGGCGAAGGTCGCGCCGGTCGAGAGCGGCTGGAACACCGTCGCCCCCTTGCCCTTGAGGCGTTCGTAGCATTCGACGCTCTTGTCGGTGGCGTAGCCGGTTTCGCACTCTTCAAAGCTGATCTTGACGCCGTTGATACCGCCTTGAGCGTTGACCAGTTTCAGGTAATCGACATAGCCGTTGGCCCAAGGCACGCCGTTGGGCGCGTAAGCGCCGGTGCGGTAAACCAGCACCGGGAAGAACTGTTCCTTGGCTTGGGCCAAGGCGCTGGGGGATGCGACCAGACCGGCCACGCTGGCCACGCTCAGGGCGGCGGCAAGGGTGAGGGACTTCAACTTCATGGAGAGCTCCTTGGGGGCGGGGGGTGAATCAACCATCGAGTTCAGGATGGGGTCAGTGCGGGAAAGGCCACAGACGCAGCTTTTCCTTGGCGGTGGACCAGAGTCGGGCCAAGCCGTGGGGTTCTTTGATCAGGAAGAAGACGATCAGCGCGCCAAAGATCATCGAGGTCAGGTGTGCGGCCAAGGCGGTGTCGAGCGCGATGCCGAACCATTGCGGCAGGTGGTCAAGCAGGATCGGCAGCAAGACGATGAAGGCCGCACCGAAGAAGCTGCCCATCACCGAACCCAGCCCGCCGATGATCACCATGAACAGCAGATCGAAGGAGCGGTTGATGCCGAAGGCAGCGGGCTCCCACGAGCCCAGATGGACAAAGCCCCAGAGCGCACCGGCCACGCCGACCACAAAGCTGCTGACCGCAAACGCGCTGAGCTTGGCGTGGATCGGGCGGATGCCGATCACGGCCGCTGCCACGTCCATGTCGCGCATCGCCATCCAAGCGCGGCCGATGTG